>JAPKZH010000440.1 GCA_026393905.1 Candidatus Aminicenantota bacterium | reverse complement strand
GTCAGGGCTGTATAAAACAAATTTCTCTGGAGCATGATGAAATGCTGGGTCAGGAGCGGCATGACCACGGCCTGGTACTCGCTGCCCTGGGATTTATGGACAGAGACGGCATAGGCCAGGGTGATATCCTCGATCTCGTCTTTATCGTAGATCACGGGCCGGCCGTCAAAATGGACGATCAGCCGGTACCGCGACCTGTCGATGTGGACGACGGACCCGATATCCCCGTTGAAGACGTCCTTCTCGTAATTGTTCCGGATCTGCATAACCTTGTCATGGACCCGGATCTCGCGCGTGCCGATTTTGAGGCCTTCCTGGGAGGCGTTCAACTTTCGCTGGAGCTCGGCGTTCAGCCGGTCCACGCCGACAAAACCTTTATACATCGGGCTGATGACCTGGATTTGGGGCGAAAGCGGGCTGATGGCGAGCTTCCGGGGAATGCCGAAGCTGCAGAGCTTCAGGATGGTCTGGAACACCTTCTGCTCGTCCTCCTGATGGATAAAATAAAAATCGGAATTCTTGTCGTCCCGGGCCGGGTAGAGGATCGTCTGACCCTGGTTGATGCGGTGGGCGTTGGTGACGATCAGGCTGTCCCGCTCCTGCCGGAAAATCTCGTCCAGCCTGACGACGCTGACCTGCTGGGATTCGATGAGGTCGCGGAGGAGTGTCCCGGGGCCGAGGGCCGGGAGCTGGTCCTTGTCCCCGACGATGATCAATCGCATAGACGGGGGAATGGCCTTGATCAAGGAATACATCAGGGCCAAGTCGACCATGGAGAATTCATCGATGATGATGGCGTCGCCCGCCAGCGGGTGTTTTTCATTGCGTCGAAAAATGCCGAGCTTGGGGTTGAACTCGAGGGTCCGGTGAATAGTCTTGGCCTCTTTCCCGGTTGTCTCGGCCAGGCGCTTGGCCGCCCGTCCCGTGGGAGCTGCGAGGAGTACCTTGCTCCCCCATTTATCAAAAACGGCCGTGACAGCTTTGATGATCGTCGTTTTTCCCGTGCCCGGCCCGCCCGTGATAATCAGGATCTTCTTCTGGAAGCTCTCCCGGATCGCCCGTTTTTGCTGGGCTGAAAACTCTAACCTGAGCCCTTTCTCCACATCTCCGATAACCTGGTCGATATCGAAGGCCGGCGAGAGAAAGGGCGCCCGGGCCAGCTTGTGGATGGACCGGACGACCACTTCCTGGGCCTGGTAAAAAAAAGGAAGGTAGATCGCCTCGCCATCGGCCAGGCTCTCCCCAACGACGAGCTTTTTCTTCTTGAGTTCTTCGAGCGCCGGCCGGAATTTTTCCTGGCCGACCTCGAGCTCTTCTCGGCATCGTGTTTCGAGGTTGCCGGCAAAGGAAAAGATATGCCCCTGCTCGTTGTCCTTTTCCAAAAGGTAAAGGATGAAGGCCTTGATCCTCTCCGGAGAAACGGGGTCCATGCCCAGCTTGATGGCGATTTGGTCGGCCGTCTTGAAACCGATGCCCCAGATCTCCATGCAGAGCTGGTAGGGATTGGTCTTCAGGATCTGATAGGACTTCTGCCCGTAATGCCGGTAGATCTTCGTGGCCAGGCTGGTGGACACGTTGTGCTCTTGTAAAAAAATGATGAGGTCCCGGATGTCCTCATGCTCGGCCCAGGACTTCTTGATCTCCTTGAGCTTGACCGCGCCCACGCCCTCGACGTCCTTCATCCGGTCCGGGTTGCGCGACAGGATCTCCAGCGTTTGCTCGCCGAATTTCTTGACGATCCTTTTGGCCAGGACGGACCCGATGCCCTTGATCAAGCCGCAGGACAGAAACTTCTCGATCCCTTTAGCCCCGGACGGGAGGACGGGAACGAAGCCGTCGGCCTTGAACTGAGGGCCGAACTTCGGGTTGTCCTCCCAGCGGCCGTTGACCTTCAACCGTTCGCCCGGCGACATCGGTGGAAAAGACCCGACGACGATCGCCTGTTCGCGCTCTTCGATGGAAAACTTGAAAACCGTGTATCCGTTCTCCGGGTTATAGAAGAGGATTTGCTCGATCGTCCCTTCGAGAAATTCCATTATGTCCGCCGGCTTTTGAGAGAAATTTCGACCCGGGCGCCCTGTTTGACCTTGAGGACGGCATAGGCCGAGGCTTCCCTCCGGGCGATCTCGATCGTCCCCAGGCTTCCAGGGAGATAAAAGAGCTCCCCTTTTTTCGAGGAGGCAAAAGTCTTCCGGAAAGACGTGGTCACGGCCTTGCCCAGCCTCAGGACCGGCTCCCCCTTACGTTCGCTTTCGAGGAGCTTCGACACCATCTCAGACGGGATGTCGGTGATATAATTCCCGAATTTATCGATGGACAGGACGTGGCCCACGATCGAATCTCTGAAAAACCTGGGCTTGGAGATCTTGAATCTTTTGAAGCTTCGGAGCGGCGGCCCGAACTCCTCCAATGCGCAGCCGTGGGACAGCCAGGCGGCTGCGGGAACCATCTTGTCCCGTCCTTCAAAAGTCCGGCCCGGTCCTGCCAGGAAAAATTTTTCGTTGCTTAAACGGATGATCCGTTCCGGTTTATCCGCGTCCAGGACATGGCTCAAAACGCCGTTGTCAGGAGCTATGAAAAAATATTTCTTCGTCTTCACCAGGAGGATGGGGCGGCTCGTTCCGACTCCCGGATCGACGACGACCACAAAAATGGTGCCGGGGGGAAAGAACCTGCAGCATCCGAACAGGACGAAGCTTCCCTCCCGGACATCGAAGGAGCGGACCGCATGGGTAATATCCACGATCTTCGCCTCAGGCTGGATGCTGAGAATGACCGCCTTCAGGGAGGCGGCAAAGAAGTCCTGATCCCCATAGTCCGTGAGGAGGGCGATCACCGGCGCTTTCATCATTCATAATGATATTTTAATCAATCCCCGCGGTCAACCAAGGCCTGAAATCCGGAATTGCCGATAGGCGAACGCTCACTCTGTCATCTCGAGGAACCATGCGACGTGGCGATCCAGATAACGCGTCATTGCGAGGCACTTTGTGCCGCGGCAATCCCATGCCCTCAGCGCAAAAAGCGGAGATTCCTCGCTCCGCTCGGAATGACCCTTCGGGTCAGATTGCTTCGTCGCAAGGCTCCTCGCAACGACTGCGTCGGATGGCCACGCGCCCAAGGGACGCTCGGACGAGGCGAGGATCAACAACTTGCCATTTCTATGGGCAATTCTTAGTGAAAAATCCCGTTCGGGAGCGAATCCCTTTTCAAAGCGAATGGGCGCTTGTTGACCGTCGCCGGAATTCGTGTTAGCTTTCTTAAGCATGAAATTTCTGCGAGTACTCGCGAACTCTCTCATCGGCGGCTTCTATTTTTGTCTGCTGCTGGCCCTTTTGGTGGCCGACCTCAACATCAACCTCGTCCTGAGGCCTTTCGTCCTCCTCAAGCTGGCGGCCTTTCTCATGCTCAGCTACGGCCTCCTGATGACCCTGGCCGGCCTCTGCGTCTATTATATCTATCACTTCATTACCGGCAAGATAGGCCGGACCGGCTTTATCTCGGCTTCGTTCCTGATGCTGGGCTTCTCTCTGCTGACGCTCGTTTTCCTCATCATTTTCAGGGAAAATTATGTTTATTTCTCGTCCTTTTTTGCGGCCGGCCTGCCCACCCTCCTCCAAATCCAGATGATGGCCCTTTTCCTTCTGGCAACCGCCGGCTTCGTGTTTCATTACCGACACCACCACCGAAAGCCGAGCCGGTTCTATTTCATGGCTTTTTTCGTTCTCTTCGGCATCGTCATGGGACTTGTTTTTATCCTCCGTCTGAGCTATCCCCGGCTCGCAAAACCGGCCAAGCTGGCCACCATCGAGGCCGAGGCCATCGAGAAAAAAATCACCATTTTCGCCCTGGACGGCCTGAGCCTGGATTTTATCCTTCCCCTCAGTAGCGAGCGGAAGCTGCCGAATTTCACCTGGCTTATGGAAGGAGGCTCTTGGGGACGCCTGGAAAACTTCACTCCCAATGAATTCTCGGTCCTGGATCACTCCTTCAACACGGGCAAACTTCCGGGAAAACACCGCTTGATCTCCGAGGTCCAATACAGGATCCCGGGAATCCGGGATAAAATCGAGATCGTCCCGCGCTTTATCCTTTTTCGGCAGCTGAAACGGATAGGCCTGCTCAAGGTCCTGCCCAATGACCCTCCGCCGCCTTTGAAAGACCTCTGGAAGATTTTTGAAGACTATGGAGCGCCGTTTGTCAGAGAAGGCCGGCCCTCGGCCGAGCCGACGCCCGTCCCGATGAACCCGAAGACGGAAAAGCTCTTTCTCACCTTTTTTAAGGATTTGCAATTCGAAACGTCCAAGATATTTTCCCGGGTCAAGCAGGCCTTTTCCAGGGACAGCGAAGCGGAGGAAAAAGCCTGGCAGATCAAGACCGAAACGCAGCCGCGGCTCTTCTCCTTGTTCCTGGATGGCTTGAACACGGCCGAGACCTATTTCTATAAATACAGTTTTCCCGACTCCTTCGGCGAGATTCGCCAGGAGGAAATCCAAAAATACGGGCCGGTCATAGAAAAATATTACCAATTCTACGACCAGATCATCGGCAAGCACCTGGCCGCGCTCAAAGAGGACGAGCTCCTGGTCGTCTATTCTCCCCACGGCATCGAACCGCTGCCGTTCTGGAAGAGGCTGGTGGAATGGATCCTGGGCAACGCTTCCGTTTCCTCCTACCACGAAGAGGCGCCGGACGGGGTCATTTTCTTTTACGGAAAGGACATCGCCCGAGGGAAAAACATCGAGGGGTTGAAGCTCGTGGACGTCTTGCCCAGTCTCCTCTACAGCCTGGGACTTCCGGTGGGCAAAGACATGGACGGCATCGTCCGCGGCTCGCTCTTCCTCCCCGCCTTCACGGAGGAAAACCCCATCTTTTACATTACTTCCTATGAGGACGTGAATATCAGAAACATCAAATAGGCTAGTGGATGAGCTTCAGCATCCGCCCCCATCTTGCTTTCGGCAGAAAGCTGACCAGCTTTTTCAGGCGATCCCGGGCGCTTGTCTTGAGGTAGGCGTCCCGCTCGGCCTTGTAAGAAAAATAGATGATCCAGGGCCGGCCTTTGACATAGTTCAGCGGCAAAAATCCCCAGTAGCGCGAATCGGCGCTGTTGTCACGGTTGTCGCCCATGACGAAAATGTGATCGGGGGGGACGACGACCGGGCCGTAATTGTCCCGGATGTTATCGCTGTAATTGTAAGTATCGTTCTTGGCGATTACCTGATTGTCACTGTGGACCTTGTATTTTTCGCCCAGCGGCTGGTCGTTGATGAACACCTGCTTGTTTTTGATCTCCAGCTTCTCCCCCGGCAGCCCGATGACCCGCTTGACGAAATCCTTGGCCAGGTCGTTGGGATATTTGAAAACGACGATGTCCTGCCGGCGGATGTTTTTCCTGGGAAGCAGGCCGGCCTCGATCGGCGAGGCCGTCCCGGCATAGACGAGCTTGTTGACCAGGAGAAAATCGCCGATGAGGAGCGTCGGCTCCATCGAGCCCGTCGGGATCTGGAAGGCCTGGACGACAAAGGTCATGACAAAAAAGACAAACACGGCCGTCTCGGCAATGAGCTCGAAATATTCCCGAAAAACGCCCTTGTCCCGTTTCTTCTTCGGCTCTTTCTCTTCGGTCATAGTTCACCTAAATAGAAGCGCTACTATAGCTAAAAACAAAAAATCAATCAACACCATTTCGATATTATTTCGCGGGGCGAGGGGTGTGCCGCGCAAAAGCCCGTCCGCTGCTGAATGGAAGACAGCTCAATATTTTTTGTGACCGGACATTAGCCTAAGATTAGAACCTGGGAGTTTTGGAAAGGGATGAAGCGACCATGAGGGATTTAGCCTAAAAAT
>JAPKZH010000141.1 GCA_026393905.1 Candidatus Aminicenantota bacterium | reverse complement strand
CGGGATCAAGCCTTTTTTCTATCACCTTTCCCCCCAATTCTTCTCCTTCGCTTCCGAGATCAAGGCCCTGTTGAAGCTGCCCTGGATCGAACGAAAGCCGTTTTACCCGGCGATCAAGGATTATCTTTATTATTCCAGGGTCGACACGTCCCGATACACTTTTTTCAGCGGCATCCATGAGCTGGAACCGGGTCAATATTTTGATATCGACATGCGTCCCGAGTTCCGGCTCTCTCTATCCAAATGGTGGAAGCTCGAAGAGAACCTTGATGAGATTCCCCGGGAAACAAACGAGATTCGGGAAAAATTCAGGGACCTTCTTCTTTCCTCCATCCGGTTGCGATTACGGAGCGATGTCCCTCTCGGGACCTGCCTTTCAGGAGGGCTGGACAGCTCGGCGATTGTCTCGCTGGCCAATCCTTTCCTCGAGGAAGGGCGCCAGAAGACATTTTCGATCGTTCATCCGGGATTCCGCTTTGACGAATCTCTCTATGTCGACGAGATCGCAAAGAACTTCCGGTTGATTCCCCATAAAAGGACGATCACCGGCAAGGACCTCCTCCAGGACCTGGAAAATGTCATCGAAGCTCATGATGAGCCGTTCACTTCGACCAGCATGTACGCCCAGTGGAAGGTGTTCGAGCTGGCCAAGCGCCACGGGGTTACGGTGACCCTGGACGGCCAAGGCGCCGACGAGCTCCTGGCCGGATATTCTTATTTCAAGCCGGTCTATTGGTCTGAACTCCTCCAGAGACTCCGGCTGGCCCGATTTTTCAAGGAGATCCATTCCGATTCCCCGTCGGCAGGCGGGTTTTTGATGAACGGACTGACAGCTTTGACCGGCTTTCTTTCCCACCGGCGGATGATCGCCTGGGCGGGTCTTCGGGAGGCTCAGTATATCCAGGATTGGATCGCCAAGGATTTTTTCAAAAAGGTCGAATTCCCCCACCCGCGCTTGGAGATCAAATTCAAATCGCGGCTGAACCAACGGCTTTATGAGGTGTTCGCCCATGACGGCCTGCCGGCCCTGCTTCGGTACGGTGACAGGAATTCGATGTGGCACAGCGTCGAGTCCCGGATGCCCTTCCTGGACTACAGGCTCGTTTCCTTCGTATTTTCCCTGCCGCCGGAATACAAGATCCATAACGGACTCAGCAAGACAATTCTCCGCCGGGCCCTGAAGAAGGACATCCCTTCCCTCATCCTCGATCGGCGGGACAAGATCGGTTTCGTCACTCCGGAAGCCGAGTGGTTTCGGACCGGGATGAAGGACCGGATGAAAGACGTCTTCCATTCGTCTTCGATCCAGGCGAGGGGCCTCTACCGGGTCCGGAGGCTGCGGGCACTGTTCCAGAAACACCTGGACGGCTCGGTGGATGCCAGCCGGCCCTTGTGGCGGGCATTTCACCTTGAACTTTGGATGAGAAAATACATCGACTGAGAGGCTGAGCGTGAGAGGCGATATCATCCAATCGATGAAAGGCTATCTGGGCCTCGGAGGTTCTGATTATTCCAAATCGCGTTTAACATCGATTACGGTCAAAGTCGGCTGTATCTTCTGGATAACGTGCATGATGACG
>JAPKZH010000246.1 GCA_026393905.1 Candidatus Aminicenantota bacterium | reverse complement strand
ATTTATCCAGCCACTCCAGGGATTCTTTGATGAGCTGATCCCTGGGAGCGCCATGCCCGGTATCATAGATGAGATGGCGTTTGTGCTCCTCGGGTGTTCTCAGGAGCTTGAACATCGGAATTTGCGCGGTTTCGTGGGGGAAAAAACTGTCGTAGCGGCCGTTCAGCATGAGAACGGGAATACGGACCCGCGATACGAAATGAAAAGGATCGACTTCCGGTTTCTGTTTTTGAAATCTAAATCCCGCAACATAAAAAATGGCCGTTTTAAAACGCCCCCCTACGGCAACCATCAAGCCGCCCAATCGCCCTCCCCAACTAAAACCGTAATAAGCGAGCTTATCAGAGTTGATATCGCTCCGGCTTTCCAGATAGTCAATAGACCTACTGAGGTCTTGTCCCCATTGTATGACATGTTCTTTATAGGAATTCGTCTCGTCAGGCATGCTAGAGCCCTGGCCGTCTCCGCGTTCATAAGTACTCTTATAGATCGGAAATAACAACGCCCGCCCGCTTTTCATGATGAAATCGAAGTTGCTGATACTCAGGGATTCATTTTTGTCGCTCGAACGCATGTTTATCACGTCACTCCCCGGGAAATACACAACGGCCTGATACGGCGGCTTGCCGGATTTCGGCAGAAAAAGATAGGCTGGAACGCGCTCTCCGCCATAGGCGGCATCAAAGGAGACCTTTTCCTTGATCCAGTCTTTGTCATTCTCATCGACGGATTCGGTCCGGCTGCGCAGCTCTCTTTTGTCGTACGCATACATGTCCAGATAAATATTATAAACTTCGTCCGAGACCGGTTCCTTGTTAAGAAAATCGATATAAGGAACCTCGTTGATTGCCTTCAGGGCTTCCTGGTGATCATCCGTTCCAAGGAATTTCATGCAACGGAATCCATTGCTCGGGGACCGATCCATGGGCGGTTGTGCATACGCCCAATTGAACAAGTAAAACTGATCATTCCACGCGCCGCCCAGAAGGAATCTCCAATCTCGGTTCTCGTTCCAACACCATTCGCGAACATTCCCTGCCATATCATGAACGCCTGAAGAGCTCACACATCGTGAGATGTCGACCGGCCAAGTGTCGTGATCGCTGAAATTGCTGAGCGGGATAAGATAGGGGCTTAGCCACGGATCCGCAGCCCAGTCCCAATGATAGACGCTCGGCAGGCTCTTCCCCGCGAATTCAGCGTAGGCCGCGGCTTCGTACCAGCTGACCCCGCCGATCGGATGATCATCCCGGCCTTCGGGGTAATCGCTCATTTCCCAGGTCGCCGGTCCGGGTCTCCCCGTCCTATCCCTGAATTCGGCCATAGCTTGTTCCCAGGATATGACCCTTCCGTCTTTCTTGAACGGGTGGATCCAGTACTCCTTTTTTTCGTAGCCTCCCTGATCGATGAACTTTTTAAATTCTTTATTCGTGACTTCATATTTGTCGATGAGGTAGTCATCGAGATCTTGTCCGTCCAGATGATCAAGATTAGCCAAGGAAAGTTCATCTTTCCCGCCCGGGATTCTGACCATTCCTAAGGGCAGGCTCCCCTTTTCGTCCAGCGTCTGTTTGATCTCGACTGCGGAGCCTGATACGGTCAGCGCGGCCCCCTCGATGGATTCATACCCGTCTTTTTCGATCTTCCAACGATGATATCCCGGCCAAGTTCTTGCCCTGTCAATCGGCGATCGACCGACGTATATCCAGCCGCCATCAGTCCGATCATTGAGATAGACATCCGCTCCCGGGGGTACCGTTTGGAAGGAGAAGTCCCGCTCAACCTGTGGCAACAACTCCATCAACTGCGGTTCTTTGGGAATGATTTTTTCTACTTTCTCCGCCAAACGGAATGCGGCCGCGAATTGCTGTTCGTCCACAAGCTTCCTGATCTCAGGGACAGCCACGTCTCTGGCCCACCGGATCCTGGCCTGGCGATTGAAGAGCCAAACGAGCGCGACGGCGATGGCGGCGATCACTAATACCGCCGGAACGGCGACGACAGGTTTCCGAATGAGACCGAGGATCGAACGTAGGCTCAGGGCTCCAGTGCCGGCGCCTGTAAGACGATTTCTGTAATTCTTCAGGTCAATCAACAGCTCAGTCGCGGAACCGTATCGGTCTTCCAGCCTTTTCTTGAGACACCGGTCGATGATCCGCTGAAGCTCCAGGGGAACATCCGGCTTGAGGGCTCTCAGAGGTTTGTGGTCCTCATGCACGACAGAGTAGAGGATCGAAGCCTCGCGTTCCCCCTTGAAGGGGAGCACTCCGGAGAGCATCTCATACATGACCACGCCCAAAGACCAGATGTCCGACCGATGATCGACTTGCTCTCCCTGCGCCTGCTCCGGTGACATATAGGCCACCGTTCCCAAGGCCGTTCCCTCTCTTGTCAGAAGAGGCCCCTCTTTGACCTTGGCCAGCCCGAAGTCCATGATCTTGGCCTGGCCTTTGCCGGCTATCATGATATTGGCGCTTTTGATGTCGCGGTGGATAACGCCCTTGCTGTGCGCTAAATCGAGACCATCGGCGACCTGAATGGCGATTTCCAGGGCCGCGCCGGCTGTTAGCGGCCTCTTTTTGATCTTGTCCCTGAGCGTCTCTCCTCCCACGTACTCCATGGCGATGTAGGGACGCTCTTCGCTCTCCCCGACCTCGTGGATGACGCAGATGTTCGGATGGGACAGGGCTGCAGCCGCCTGGGCTTCGATGAGGAAC
>JAPKZH010000624.1 GCA_026393905.1 Candidatus Aminicenantota bacterium | reverse complement strand
GAATTCCGTCTTGCCGTCGAGATATTTGTCGTCGTAATCGTAGAATTCGCGGGAGGGCATGATTTCCCCGGGAAGGGATGCCTGCGGGTCGTCGTTTCCAAGAACGCTGCATTCGATCTCCCGGCCCAAAATTCCCTCTTCGACCAGGATCTTCCGGTCATAGACAAACGCGGTCTTGAGCGCGGCTTCCGTCTCGCCATAATTTTTCACCTTGGTGATTCCCACGCTCGATCCCAGGTTGGCCGGCTTGACGAAAAAGGGAAGGCCGAACTCCCGGCGGATGCGCTTTAGCGAGGCCTCGGGCCGCGACTCCCATTCCGTCTCGTGAAGGATGATGAACTTCACGACCGGCAGGTTTTTGGCTTGGAATATAGTCTTCATGACGGCTTTGTCCATGCCGACGGCCGAGGCCAGCACGGCGGCTCCCACGTAGGGAACATCCGCCAGTTCAAGAAGGCCTTGGATCGTCCCGTCTTCACCGTAGGGGCCGTGGAGAACCGGAAAATAGATGTCCGCACGGACGGGCTCGGCCGGACTTTGATTTGTCCAGGGAAGAAAGGAGTGAAAGGGTCCTTGGGAGAGATCTTTCAAGGGGAGAAAGGGCGATGCCGCGTTCTTCCATTCGCCCTGCTTATTGATGTAAAGGGAATAGACTTTGTATTTCTTGGGGTCCAGGTTCAGATGGATGGCCGCCGCCGAACGAATGGACACCTCATGTTCTGCAGAACGCCCCCCGAAAAGCAAAGCCACAGCTGTTTTTTCGGCCATAGGATCGCCGGCTCCTGAGGAGTATTGTATAGAATGCTTTCTTTTTTGTCCATCATCGATTGGGGTTAAGAAGGTGGGCAGGCAGTGAGGCGCCCGTTGGAAGGAGTCTTCCCTTCCAAGTGGATCTGCCGCCGGGCCCAGCTACAGGCTTCCCTTGAACATCCGGCTGGGATTGAACTTAATCCTCTTCCGTCTGGGCACGTCGATCGCCTGCCCCGTCTTTGGATTGCGGCCCCGCCTGGCTTCCCGGATTCTCAGCTCAAAACTCCCGAATCCCGATAGATTCACCTTGCTTCCCTTCCTGAGGGATGTTTTGACGGACTCGAGAAGTGACTGGAAGGCTTTTTGTGCCTGGTGGAGTGTGACGCCCGAATCCCTGGCCATCTTGGCCACGATCTCTTTTTTGCCCATGGCTGACCTCCTCTCCTTTTTGCTGATGAATGCAGAATTTATAAGGCCGCGCAATGAATTATTAAATGATAAGTTAATATTAGGAAGAATACGGGTCGTTGTCAAGTTATTCATATTATCCATGACTAAATATATGGGGTTGGGCCTACCCATTTGGCAGGCCATGTCCCTGGACCGGGCCCCCCAGGAAGATATTCTGTTTTCAGAATGTCGAATGGGCAGGCAGGACCCCATAAAGGAATGAATTGACACCAAAATTATTGCCCACTATAATGGGTTTATCAGGAGTGGGTAAAATCAGGTTTGAGAGGTGATTATGAAAAAACATCGTCGACTTATCATGTCTTTGATTCCGGTTGTTTTCTTGATGGTTGCGTCAAGCGGGCAGGAGGTCCAGAACCAGATTGAGAAGGCGAAGATTTTTCGAGATACATATCCGCTGATCGCCGAATCAGACCTCTATTGTTCGTTTTTTATCTTAGAGGAATTCCCTAATATCAAGATCATCGCCGCCGAGCGCGCCTCGGAGAAGACCATGTTTTCCGACGGGGACGCTTTTTATGTGGACAAAGGCAAGGACGACGGGCTTCAGGAAAACCAGGTGTGGACGATCCTGGATATCGGGGATAAGATCAAATCCACCGATTTGAGGCTTACGCTTGGTCCTTTAGCCTTCAAGCGGGGCAGGGCCCGGATCGTCCGGACGGAGGCGGGCCGCAGCCTGGCCAAAGTGGAGCGGTCCTGCGGACGCGTTATGATCGGGAATTTTCTCGCCCCCTTTGTGGAACAAGAGGGCCTGTTGGGGAAAGACCTCGGCTTCAATGTTCTCGCCAAAGAGGGAGCTCAGACAGGCAGGCTCGTTTATCTCCAGAATGAGCTCAATCAGATCGGCACGGGCAACTGGGCGATCATCGACATGGGGAAAGCCCAGGGGATCCAGATCGGCCAACAGCTGACCATTTTCAAGAGCTTTAACAAGGACATGCCTCTGGAGGCGATCGGCAATTCGGTTGTCATTGATCTCGGAACCCAGAGCGCCACGATCAAGATCCTGTCCTGCAGGGATACTGCCCGGCTCGGCTATCCGGCCCAAGTCAAATAAATCGCGGCCCATCAGGGTCCGGGTTTTTCCCTCAGATACAACGAAACACAAAAGGAATCGTCGAAACGCTCAGATCTTCTGCCGGTTTATATTTATGGTTCTCTTCCATTTCGTGTGGGGAGCGAGGTCGTCTCCGGATCGTTTCCCATACAATTTTCCCCATACGAAATGGAAGAGAACCATATTTATTGACAGAAACCCGGGTTTTTGTTAGTTTAAGCCCTTGTTTCTCCCCGCAGAGCTGCGGATGGCCAAAGCGGGCGTAGTTCAGAGGTAGAACGTCTGCTTGCCAAGCAGAAGGTCGTGGGTTCAAGTCCCATCGCCCGCTCCAGTTTTTGAATTTCTACGCCGTGCATTTAGCGTTTCATGAGACGGAGGGCGCGGTACCCAAGTGGCTAAGGGAGAGGTCTGCAAAACCTCGATTCGTCGGTTCGAGTCCGACCCGCGCCTCCACTACAAATGCCCTGGAGGAAATTTGATTTGACAGGGAATGTCAATTATTATATTGTCTTTTCAATTCGATAAAGGAGGTTCGGAATGGATCTAATTGCAAGAGCTCAGGCCATCCTCTTAAAACCCAAGGAAGAATGGGTCAAGATCAAGGGCGAATCCACCCCGATTGCCCAGCTTTTCACCTCGTACGCCGTGCTCCTGGCCGCCGTCCCGGCCGTGGCCCAGTTCATCGGCAACGGTCTCGTCGGCAAGAAGATTCCGTTTGTCGGCTGGGTGAGATTCCCCATCGGCTCGGCGCTTTTCCAGGCCATTCTCTACTATGTCTTCACGCTGGTCAGCGTGTATGTCTTCGGAATCGTCATCAATGCCTTAGCCCCAAGCTTCGGCTCGAAACAGAGCATGGAAAATGCGATGAAGCTGGCTGTTTACTGCATGACGCCGATGTGGATCGGGGGTGTTTTCTATATCATTCCGTTCTTGGGATTCCTGGCCATCCTGGCCAGCCTATATGGCCTCTATATCCTCTATCTGGGGTTCGACAGTCCTTTGATGGACACTCCGAAGGACAAAGTCGTCGGCTATTTGCTCGTCTGCATCGTGGTGGTCGTGGTCCTCTCGTTGGTCGTCGCCCTGGTGCTCGGAGCGATTTTCACGGTCGGCACAATTAGCGGTATTTAATCCGATAGGTTCTAGGTTTTTTCGATTTCTTCGATAATCCTTAGAAACGCCTCTTGCGGGGAGGTCGCCTGGGTGACGGGCCTCCCCACGACCAGATAATCCGACCCCTTTTGGATCGCCTGCGAAGGCGTCATGATTCTTTTCTGGTCTTGGGCGGCGGCCCAGGCCGGCCGAATCCCCGGCGTGACAATAACGAAACTCCCCCCCAACTCCCGCCTGGCGATTTCGATCTCCTGGGCGGAACAGACAATACCGTCCAAGCCCGACTTCTTGGCTAATCCGGCCAGGCGCAGGACCTGGCCTGGAATATCCGGGGCCATCCCGATTGCCTGAAGGTCGTCGCTCCTCAGGCTGGTCAAGATCGTCACTCCCAGGAGGAGCGGCCTGGCCGTCTTTGTTTTTTCCGACTCTTCCGACGCCGCCTCCGCAGCCTTTCTCATCATTTCCTCTCCGCCGGAGGTATGGATGGTCATCATAGCGGCGCCCAGCCTCACTCCGATGCGAACCGCTTCGGCCACCGTGTTGGGAATGTCGTGCAGCTTCAAGTCCAGAAAAACGCTTTTGCCAAGCTCGCCGAGCGCCCTGAGCAGCGGCGGTCCTTCGGCGGTGAAAAGCTCCAAACCCACCTTGAAAATCCGGGCGTCCTTGAGCTCGCGGACAAGGGCCAAGGCCTGTTCTTTATTCTCCACGTCGAGGGCGATGATGACCTTCTTTGTCATGTCCTGACTTGACGGCATCGAAATTCCTCCTCGGGTCGGTTTCCTGTTCTTATTTTAACAAACTTTTAACAAACTTTTGACAGATTTTTGACAACTCTTTTCGAAGAAAAAGCTAGATTGTTATCGACGTTGATGTTAAGGAGGCTTGAGATGAGCAAGAGCAAATTCAACACCTGCCATAAAAAACTTGGTGGAGCTGCGTCAGACTTGATTTTGATGAGCTTTTTCGGGATCGTGATCGGGGGGATCTATTTCAGCAATTAAAAAAGGTGGGGGTTTTCTCCAGTCGGACGTAAGAAAGAAGATGCCGGGATTTCCCGGCCGCGGTCATACCTTTAGCGTTCCGACCAATCCAGCGATTTTTTTGACGTCGTTCCTCCGGCAAAAATCCTCGATCTCCCCGACGATTCTCAGCGTGGCCGCCGGGTCGATAAAATTGGCCGTCCCGACTTCGACGGCCTTGGCGCCCACAATCAAAAACTCGAGCGCGTCGGACCCCGTCATGATGCCGCCCATTCCGATAACGGGGATCTTTACGGCCGAAACAACCTGGTAAACCATCCTCAGAGCAATGGGCTTGATGGCCGGGCCGCTGAGCCCGCCGAAGATGTTGGTCAGCTTAGGCCGCTGCGTCTCGATGTCCACGGCCATGGCCAGGATCGTGTTGATCAGAGAAATGCCATCGGCTCCGCCTTCTTCCGCGGCCTTGGCGATCTCGACGATGTCTGTGACATTGGGGGAAAGCTTGGCGATGATCGGAAGACGGCTGGCCTGTTTGGCCAGCTTGACGAGAGAAAACGTGTGGCCGGAGTTGAGGGCCGGACAGGCTCCGTTTTTTTCAACGTTCGGGCAGGAGATGTTGAGCTCGTAGGCCGCGATGCCTTCGTAGCGGTTTAGGTATTCGATGGCCCGGATGTATTCTTCGTCACTGGCGCCGCAGACATTGACAAAGATGGCCGTCTGATATTTCCGGAGCCGGGGCAGGATTTCCTCGGCAAATTGTTCCACGCCGACGCCCTGCAGCCCGATGGCATTGATCAATCCGCCTGCCGTTTCAACGAGCCGCGGCGGCGGATTCCCTTCGCGCGGCCCGAAATAAAGCCCCTTGACAACAAACCCGCCGATCGAATTCAGGTCCATAAAAGGCTCAAACTCGAGGCCGTAGCCGAAGGTGCCGCTGGCGGCGAGGACTGGATTCCGAAGCTTCAAAAATCCCAGGTCCACGGAGAGGTCAACCATCAACCTTCCTCTTCCCAGACGATCTCATCGCCGGAAAACACGGGACCGTCTTCGCAAATCTTCCTCCACGCTCCGTCATCGCCCTTCCGGATGCGCTTGACGCAGCCCCAGCAGGCGCCGAAGCCGCAGCCCATCATCGATTCGAGGGAGAATTGGGCCGGAATCTTTTCACGGGCGGCGATTTCCGCCGTTTTTTTCATCATCGGGTCGGGACCGCAGACAAACAGCGCTGCCGGATTCTGTTTGTTGGTTTCATTCTGAAGCAGCCCGGTGACCAAGCCGTGAAAACCGCTGCTCCCGTCATCCGTAGAACAGGCGACGTCCAGGCCGGCTTTTTCAAATTTCTGCTTGAGGGGCAGGTCCGGCAGGCTCTTGCCTCCATACAACACTTTAACTCTGGCCCCGGCCGTCCGAAGTTCCCGGGCTAAGAAATACAAAGGAGCGATCCCCCTGCCGCCGCCGACTACAAAAACCGCTTTTCCTTTCAGGCCGGCATCCAGGCGAAAGCCCGCTCCCAGCGGCCCCAGGATATCGAGCCGGTCTTCCTCCTTTTTTCGAGCGAGGAGTGCTGTGCCCCGGCCTGCGATCTTGAAAAATATTTCGAGCGTATTCCGTTCCCTGGCATGGATGCTCAGCGGCCGGCGCAGAAGCGGATCGATATGATCGCTCACCCGGACCATGAGAAACTGGCCGGGTTTGGCCTCGCCGGCCAGCGCCGGCGATTCGACGCCGAAAAGAAAGTAATTGCCCCATTCTTGCTTAAGAACGATTCTGGCCGCGGGGTCCTTGGTCATCGACTCTCCCGATTCTTAGGAACAATAGCAGAATATGGCCCCTTTGGCAACAGGCCGAACGGATCCTGTCAAACACGCGGACCGGGTTTAGCGAAAAGTACGCAGAGCGACATCAGAAGCAGGACACCGTCCTGCAAAAGGAGCCACCAGTCCGCTCTGTGGCTGAGGCTTCCGAAGCAGCCGCAGTCTGTGTCGATTCCGCGGGCCATGGTGACCCCCACCAGGATGATGAATCCAATGAGGAGGCCGGAGGCAAGAAGGGCGCTCGGCCGGCGCAAGATTCCCGTGATGAGCAGGGCGCCGCAGAGGATCTCGATCCAGGGAAGGATGAGGGCTGCCAAGAAGGACGCCTCGTGAGAGACGATCCGGAAGTTCTTGATGTCTTGGGCGAACGCCAAAGGATCGCCGACCTTGAGGAGGCCCGACGCAAAGAACACCCCGCCGACGATCAGTCGGAACGCCAAAAAGAAATATTTATTGCGGATCATGTCCTTTGGCCGTCGGATGACCAGTGCCTACCCATTCGGCCCAGCCTCCCGTAAAAACGCGGATATTCTTATAGCCCTGGCTGTGCAGGACCTTGGCCAAGGCCAGGCTCTCCAGGCAGTCTCCCCCGTCGCAATAAACAACGATTATTTTATCCAAAGGGACGTTGAGCGGCGACTTCAATTTTTTCTTGTTATCTTCGAGAGGAATGCTCACTGCGTTCAGAATGTGGCCTTCCGAGAATTTTTGCTTCGGCCGGCTGTCAATAAACAAAGTGCTTCCGCGGACGAACAACTCCTCGGCCTCGGCTAGACCGATCAGGATGATGCCGGGATATTTGTCGGACGAAAAGAGGCTCTCCCGGAATTCGCCCTTGAGGAATTTCTGGAGCAGGGGAAAGTTGGCAGCCAAGCCCAAAAGAACGGCGGCCAGGACGATCAGCGCTGCCCCCGCGACGGTCTTTTTAAAATTCATGGAGAACAACGGCTATGGTCGGCGCTCTTAAGACCTCGGCAGGTCGAAAGGGGCTGTCTCATATCTGATGCGGCTATTTTTCGACCGTGCTTTTATATTTTTCCAGCCCGGCTTTGAATATTTCAACGGCGCGCTTCAGGTCTTTTTCGTTGAGGACATAGGCGATCCGGATTTCGTCCTTGCCTTTGCCCGGCGTCGAGTAAAATCCAGGGCCCGGCGCGACCATGACCGTTTCCTTGTTGACTTCGAAATCGGTCAGCATCCACACCGCAAACCGCTCGGTGTCATGGATCGGGAGTTTCACGCTCATGTAAAAAGCGCCCTGGGGTTTATGGACGACGACTCCCGGAATGGCGCTCAGGCCTTCGTAGAGGATATCGCGTCTCCTCTGGTATTCCAGCCGGACCGGCTCGAAATAGCCCATGCCCATCTTGTAGGCGGCCAGGGCGGCCTTCTGCTCGATCGTCGGCGGACAGAGCCGGGCCTGGGCAAAGCGGAGCAGCGCCTGGTAGACGGTCTCGTTCCTGGAGATGGCAGCGCCGATCCGCGCTCCGCAGCAGCTGAACCGTTTGGAAATGCTGTCGACGACGATGACGTTATCCTTGATCTCTTCAAACTCCAGGACGCTCTTGTGCCTTCCGCCGTCATAGATGAATTCCTTGTAGACCTCGTCGCCGATCAGGAATAGGTCATGCTTGCGGACAAGGGCAACAACCCGCTCCATCTCCTCGGGCGTATAGACGCTGCCGGTCGGATTGTTGGGCGAGCAGAGGACGATCGCCCTGGTCTTCGGGGTGATCTTGGCCTCGATGACGCCTTTCGGAGGCAGGCGGTAGCCGTCTTCCGCGTGCAGGGTGAGGGGTACAATGTTGATACAGGATGTGGAGGCATAGCCGTTATAGTTCGTGTAAAAAGGCTCGGGGATGATGATCTCATCTCCCGGGTCGGCCACGACGCAAAAGGCGAAAAGGATCGCCTCCGAGCCGCCGCAGGTGATGATGACATTTTCCGAATTCAGGGGGATTTTGTAGGAATTGAAATACTGGGCGATGGCCTGCCGCAGTTCCAGAAAGCCCTGGGCCGGCCCGTAGGCTAGAATCTTTTCATCGTAGCCGCGGACGGCATCGAGAATGGGCTGGGGTGTGGGGATATCCGGATCGCCGATGTTCAAAAAATAGATATGGATGCCCTTGGCCAGGGCCTGGTCGGCATAGGGCTTCAGCTTCCTGATGGGAGACGCCTGGATTGTCCGGCCTCTATGAGATAATTCCATATAAGACTCCTCGCTACCGATTTATGAATGATATGATGATTATGGCCAAATATTCGGGAGAAGTCAAAGCCTCTCGGCCGGTCGACTTGAATTTCTTGCCGTATCTGGTGTATAAATTATAGTTTATATTTTCGCTTATAGATCAAGGAGCTATATTATGGGCAAAAAATACGTGTACTTTTTCAGAACCGGCGCTGCCGAAGGCAATAAGAACATGAAAGACCTGCTCGGAGGAAAAGGCGCCAACCTAGCTGAGATGGCGGGGATCGGGCTGCCTGTCCCTCCGGGTTTCACGGTTTCCACGGAAGTCTGCAATCTTTTTTCCAAGGCGGGGGGAAAGCTCCCCGAGGACATTCACAAATCGATCCGGGCGAACTTGAAGAAGCTGGAGAAAATCTCCGGCCAGAAGTTCGGGGACGAAGCGAATCCCCTGCTCGTCTCCGTGCGATCGGGAGCGAAATTTTCCATGCCCGGCATGATGGATACCATCCTCAACCTCGGGCTGACGGACAAAACCCTCCAGGGACTCGTGGCCAAGAGCGGCAACAAGCGGTTTGCCCTCGACTGCTACCGGCGCCTGATACACATGTTCGGCGACGTCGTCCTCGATGTCTCCAAGAAGAAATTCGAGGAAATCCTGAGGGCCAAAAAAGACGAATATAAGATCGGAAAAGATTCGGATATCTCGGAAAAGGTCCTGGAGGAGATCCTTATCGACTACAAGAAGCTGGTGAAGGCCGAGACCGGCCGGGATTTTCCCCAGGATGTCCACAAGCAGCTGGACACGGCCGTCAGCGCGGTGTTCAAGTCCTGGAACAATCCCAGGGCGATCACCTACCGGCGCGAATACCATATCCCCGAGAATTTAGGAACCGCCGTCAATGTCCAGCTCATGGTCTTCGGCAATTTCGGCGACCGATCCGGCACCGGCGTCGGCTTCACCCGGAACCCGGCCACCGGCGAGAAGGAAGTCTACGGCGAATATCTGTTGAACGCCCAGGGAGAAGATGTTGTGGCCGGAATCCGGACGCCGTCGCCCCTGCTTCACCTGAAGGACGAAATGCCCAAGGTGTTCAAGGAGCTCAAGACGACGACGGACCGGCTGGAAAAACACTACGGCGATGTCCAGGATTTCGAGTTCACCATCCAGGAAGAAAAGCTCTATATGCTCCAGACCCGGAACGGAAAACGGACTGGGCAGGCGGCGGTCAAGATCGCCGTGGACCTGGTCGAAGAAGGCCTCATCAAAAAGGAAGAGGCCCTGCTAAAGGTCGAGCCCGATGTGCTCAATCAGCTTCTCCATCCGGTCTTCAACCTCGAAGAGAAACAAAAACGTGCGGTCCTGGCCACGGGGCTGGCCGCTTCTCCCGGCGCCGCCGCTGGGCAGGTCCTTTTCACGGCCAACGAGGCGGTGGCCTGGAAAGCCGAGGGGAAAAAGGTCATCCTGGTCAGAGAGGAAACATCGCCCGACGACATTCACGGCATGAGCGCCGCCCAGGGCATCCTGACGGCGACGGGCGGCATGACCTCCCATGCCGCGGTGGTCGGACGCCAGATGGGCAAGCCGGCCGTGGTCGGCTGCGGCGCCGTCAAGGTCAATGAAGAGCAGAAATATTTCCATATCGGAAAGCAGAAGATCGCCGAAGGCGAATGGATTTCTATCGACGGCGGTACGGGCGAAGTCTTCTTAGGCGAGATCAAGACCCAGCCTTCGGAGATCATCCAGGTCGTGCGCGGCGAAAAGAAGGCCAAAGACTCCAAGATCTACCGATATTTTTCCAAGCTCCTGTCCTGGGCCGACCAGGTCAGAAAACTCAAAGTGCGGGCCAACTCCGATACGCCGGCCGACGCCAGGACGGCCTTTGCCTTCGGCGCCCAGGGGATCGGCCTGGCCCGGACCGAGCACATGTTCTTCGGGCCCGACCGGCTGCCCATCGTCAAGGACATGATCCTCTCCGAGACCGAGGAAGACAGGCGCAAGTTTTTAGACAAGCTTCTGCCCTTCCAGAAAAAGGACTTTTACGAATTCTTCAAGGAGATGCATGGCAATCCCGTCACCATCCGGACCATCGACCCGCCGCTGCACGAGTTCCTGCCCAACAGAGAGGATTTGATGGTCGAGCTGGCCACGCTGAAGGCTTCGGGGAGCAGCGATAAGGCGAAGATCGAGGAGTTGGAAAAATTGCTGGAGCGGGTGAAAGCCCTGTCCGAGTTTAACCCGATGCTGGGCCACAGGGGATGCCGACTCGGCATTTCCTACCCGGAGATCACGGAGATGCAGGCTAAGGCTATCTTCGAAGCCGCCTGCGAGATCGTCAAAGAAGGGGACAAGGTTTTTCCCGAGATCATGGTCCCTTTGGTCGGGAATGTCACCGAACTCGCCAACCAGAAAGAGATCATCGTCCGCGTCGCCAAGGAAGTCATGGCCAAGCACAAGGTCAAGCTGGACTTCTTGGTGGGGACGATGATCGAGATCCCGCGGGCGGCCCTGACGGCGGATGAAGTCGCCCAGGAAGCGGAGTTCTTCTCGTTCGGCACCAACGACCTGACCCAGGCAACCTACGGTGTCTCCCGCGACGACGGCGGCAAGTTCCTCAATTATTACCTCGAAAAGGGAATCTGGAAGGACGATCCGTTCGAGACGATCGACCAAGACGGTGTGGGGCAGCTGATGAAGATGGCCGTCGAGAAAGGCCGCAAAACCAAGCCGAACCTCACCACGGCGGCGACCCGCGGTCGATCGTCTTCTGCCACAAGATCGGGTTGAACTACGTCAGCTGCTCGGCTTACCAGATCCCGATCGCCCGGCTGGCGGCGGCCCAGGTGGCCCTGGCCAAGAAAGAAGACGCCGCCGATTGATGCGAGGAGCTCTCGGGATGATATCGGCCTGTCAATATCTTCCTCTGAATAAATGAAGCGTTCAGAGCCTTGAAAATTTTGCCACTCAAGAAGTTTTAAGAGGTTTTATGAGTGGGTGCAAGGTTTTCGGAAATTAAAGGAGCGGAAGAATTGACGGAGCGTTTGACACCCAGGAAGCTTAAAGCTTTTCTCGGCAAAGAGATCGGAACATCCGACTGGTTCGTCATGACCCAGGACCGGATCAACGCCTTCGCCGAGTGCAGCGAGGACAGGCAGTGGATTCATGTCGACCCGGAAAGGGCGGTCAAGAGCCCGCTCCGGGGAACGATTGCCCACGGCTTTCTGCTTCTGTCGCTTGTCGCCCATTTTCTCCAGCAGCTGCCGCTGTTTAAGATGAAGTTCAAGATGGCCGCCAATTACGGCTTGGACAGGGTCCGCTTCATCAACGCCGTCCGGCCCGGCGCCCGAATCCGCAACCGGGCCGTCCTCAAGGATATCCAGAAAAAGGGATTCCGTAAGGTCCTTCTCAAGATTGAAAACACCCTGGAGATCGAAGGTGAAAAAAAGCCGGCCATGGTCGCCGAGCTTCTGGTGCTCATTTATTTTTAGCTCTGACCAATTCATGGAAGAGGTTTTTCCGAGCGAAATCTGGGTCAGATGCGAACGTTCTACACTGGTTGGGAGATTGTCCAGACACCGTCTGGACAATTCAAGGCCCGAGCAAAACGCCCGACGCTGTCGAGTGAAAGTGTTGATACAAAACAGCAGACAGCGTCTGCCGAATTGCGTGATGTCTCTGCCGCAGATCAGTTCTTGGAAAGTGCCATATTCGGCTCAAATCATAAGAGAGGTATAATCTTCGAGATGCAGGGCAAAGGGATGCCTTAAAGGCTATTTCTTGTATAAAACGAAGCTCCCCAAGCACACATTCATCATCCGGTACGGCTATGCCTACACGCTGGAAGCCGAAGAGGAAGAGCTCATCAAGCGCTACAAAATCAAAAACTGGAGCACGATCAAATCCGGGTTGTGAAAAGAGACCGGCTCCATTTTATGATAATCCATTTCAATCCTGAAGTTCATTAAAACAGAACCGTTCATTTTTTCTTTAGTTGAGTTCGGGGAATTTTTCCGGGGGGCGGCGGTGCTTTGTCGCCTGTTCATAGGCGTAGGCGATCCGGATGAGTGTCGGCTCGGCGAATAACTTCCCCACGATCTGCAGCCCGGCCGGAAGATTTTTGTAAGTGAATCCCATCGGCACGTTAAAACCGGGAAAGCCTGTGTGGGGCGGGATGATCTGGCTGTTATCGCCGGCCGGGCTTTCCATGTCGCCCACCTTTCTTGGCGGGTTGCTCCAGGTCGGATAGATGATGGCGTCCAAGCGCCGCTCGTCCATCGCTTTCTCTACGGCTTCACGGAATTTGATGTTACGCGGCTCGTGGTAGAGATCCTGACAAGGGGGTTCTTTTTTCTCGTCAGCCGCCAAAGCTTGCTTTAGCCGGCGCTCGATATAGGGGGCATACATCCCGGACTTAATGATCTCAGCCAGCGTCTTAAAGGGGACTGTCCCGCCGCGCGAGGCGAGGTATTCCTCGACATCGTGTTTGAACATGTCGCACCACAGGTTCTTCGTCAGCGCTTCGAAATTTGGGATGACAAAAGGATCGATGATCTCGGCCCCCTGGGCCTTCATGTCGGCGATGGCCTTCTCGACGAGGGCCTTGACCTGGGGATCGGCCTTGGGCGTGTCGACAAAGGTCCGGAAGACGCCGATGCGCGCTCTCTTCAGGCCGTTTTTATCTAAGAATTGGATGTAGTTTTTGGGGACCTTGCCGCGGCAGGCCTCGGTGATGGGATCGGCCGGGTCGTAGCCAGCGATCACCTCGAGGACCCTTACAGCGTCCTCGACGGTACGGGCTATCGGGCCGCCGATATCGTTCCTCAGGTACAGCGGCACGATGCCGTCCCGGCTGGTCAAGCCCATCGTGGAACGGATCCCGACCAGTGAATTGTGGGGCCGGGACGCGCTCGAGGTCATAGGGATTCCGGGTGATTCCCGCGACGGAGCTTTCGGTGAGGTAAGGGCTAAAGGCCCATTCTGCCATGTTGGACTTTGCCAGAATGACGGCGCCCGCTTCCCGGAGTTTCCGGACTTGGAAGGCGTCATCCGGAGGAACCCAGCCTTTGAGGGCCAGCGAGCCGCCCGTCGTCGGCAGGTCCTTCGTGTCGTAGTTGTCCTTGACGATGACCGGGATGCCGTGGAGCGGTCGCAGTTTTTTCGTTCGTCGAAATTCCTGATCGAGCTCGTCCGCCGTCCTCAGGGCCTCTGGATTGACGATCACAATGGCATTCAGCTTTGTCGTCTGGTCATAGGCTTCGATGCGTCTGAGGTAAGTTGCGACAAGCGCTCGCGAGGTCAGCCGGCCCGCCTGCATGGCGCGGTGGATCTCGGCGATGGTCGTCTCGACGACGGGAAATGCACGGCCCTTTTCCTGCGTTGCAGTCGGAGTCTGGTGAATGCACGATGGTGTCAGGATGAATCCCAAAGAGAATAAAACAGCCAGAGATGCGAACCGCGACATTCTATTTATCGTATGCCAAGTCAACTGGATCCCTCTGCGGGTGGTTCTCCGAGGCACGCCACCGGGAACTGCTCGTCAAACGGGGACGCGCACCAAAAGGAGATGTTCCCGCAGTGTCCGTCTATTTGTTCAAGACCAGGTTCTCGATGAAGAACTCCATCATCCGGTCCGGGCGAAGGCCTGAATGGCCGGCGTCTGGGCCGACCTGGACTTCGAAGCTCTTGCCCGCCTTCTGGAGCGCCTGGATGAGCTGCATGGCGTTGGTCGGGTGAACGTTGTTATCCGCCGTTCCGTAATAGATCATCAGCCGGCCTTTCAGGTTGTCGATGTACTTCATGGCGTTGCCGGCCTCATACCCGTCCTTGTTTTCCTGGGGGATCCACATGTAACGCTCGGTGTAGATCGTATCATACTGATACCAGGACGTCACGGCCGAGCCGGCGCTGGCCGCTGCGAACGCTTCCGGGTGGCGGAGAAGACACATGGCGGAGGCGTATCCGCCGTAGGAGGTGCCGAAGATGCCGACGCGCTCCTTGTTGAGGTAGGGGCGGTCCCAGAGCGACTTCACGCCGGCCGCCTGGTCGTCCATCTCGACGACGCCCAGACGCATGTAGATGGCGTCCATCGCTTTCTTACCCAGACCGGCCGAGCCGCGTGTATCAAACGAGGCGACGAGGAAACCGTATTCGGTGGTGGGATTGGGCGTGGAAAACCGTTCCGAGGCTCCGGCCCAGCCCGGCCCGGCATAAACGCTCACGAGCAGCGGGTATTTTTTGTTCGGATCGAAGTTGGAGGGGAAGTTGAGGACGCCGCAGAGATCGCGACTTCCGTCGGCGGACTTGAATTTGATCAATTCGACCTTCTTGAGTCCGAGCTGCTCGAACTTCGTCATATCGCTCTTGGCCAGTTCGGCCACGATCTTGCCCTTGGCGTCGATCAGGCGGGTGAACGGCGGCACGTCGTGCGTCTGGGCGGCATCGACGAAATGCTTATTGTCCGGAGAAATGTTGGCGGCCGCTACGGTGTGGTTGTAGGCCGGGTCGGTCAGGCGCACGTCCTTCTTGCCGTCGAGGTTGACGCGATGGAGCTGCATCATCATATGGTTCGCGCCGTCGCGGGCCATGTAATAAAGGAAGCCTGCCTCCTCGTCTACCTTGACGATGTTGGAGACTTCGAAGGGATGGTTGGTGAGCGTGGCCAGGAGCTTGCCGCTCAGGTCGTAC
>JAPKZH010000375.1 GCA_026393905.1 Candidatus Aminicenantota bacterium | reverse complement strand
CTCGACGGAAGCGAAAGCCTGAAGATACCGGCGGGGACGCAGTCCGGGGAAGTCTTTCGCCTGCGGGGAAAGGGGATGAGGGACCTGGAGAGCCGACAAACCGGAGATTTATTCGTCAAGGTCCTTGTCCAAACGCCGACCGACATCAGTAAAGAACAGAGGAATCTTCTCCGGCAGCTGGCCGAGCTGCGCGGAGAAAAACTGGAGCGGCTCGACAAGATCGATATCCAGAAAAACAAAAATCTCGTCCATTAGAGCGGCACTTGACATCGAACCATTTCTTCATCCAAAAATGCCTGGCCGGCGGGCCTTGGCTGTGCCTTAAAGGCCAGGAGCATCATCATCTGAGCAACGTCGCCCGGCTCCGGCCCCGAGAGGAGATCTGGCTTTTTGATGAAGAGGGGGCCCGATACCGGGCGATGGCGATCATCTCCCATTTTTGGGATTCTTGACATGTTTCTCCAAGGGCAGAAAGTCGGCAAATACGAAATCATCCGTTCCCTGGGAAGCGGAGGATTCGGCTCGGTCTTTCTGGCCAAGGATACCTGGCTCGACATCAAGGTGGCGATCAAGGTCCCCCATAAGCAGTCCACCGAGCTCTACAAGCTCCTGAAAGAGCCTAGGCTCCAAGCCGCCCTGAACCACCCCAACATTGTCCGAATGATCGCGGCCGAGAAAGAGGACCACACCTTTTTCATGGTCATGGAGTATGTCCGGGGAAAAACGCTTGAGAAAATCCTTCAGAAAGAAAAGATCCTGGAAATCGACCAGGCCATGGATTATGTCAAACAAATCGCTGCGGGGGTGGATCATGCCCATAAAAGCAAGATCATCCACCGCGACTTGAGGCCCTCCAACATCATGGTTTCGGAGGAGGGGACGTTGAAAATCACCGATTTCGGGACATCTGCCTGGCTCAACAATGTCCCCTATGCCACCACGCGCATCGGCTCTCCGCCCTACATGGCCCCAGAGCAGTTTCAAGGCAAGGCCACATATGCCTCCGACATCTACTCCATCGGCTGCATCCTTTACGAAATGATCGTCGGGCGGCCGCCGATTTTTGACCCGGATCCTTTCAAGATATTGGAGAAAGCCCAAGAAGGGAAAATCACGCCGCCCCGGTTAAGGAACAACAAGATCCCTAAAGAGCTCGATGAGATCATCATGAAATGCCTGGCGGCCAAGCTCGAAGACCGCTACCAGAGGCCTTTCGAGATCATCAGGCACATCTCCGAGATTAAAGGAGATAAGCCCAGGAAGGCCGAAATCGACGATATTTTGGGGAGGATCAGAGCCCGGGAGAGAGCCGTTTCAGGGCAGTGCTGGAACTGCCGGAGGCCGTTGCCTCTCCGGGCAAAGAATTGCCCGTATTGCGGAGAATCGATGTAAGCTAGAATGTTTGACTCGAACAATGGATTATGGGTAAGATAGCATCTTGGCGTCATTCACATTTTTCAAAAGGAGTCTTCTATGAGCCCTTTTCGGGAAGATGGAATTGTCTGGATGAACGGCAAGCTCGTCCCTTGGAAAGAGGCGAACATCCACTTGGCCTCGCACGTCATCCACTACGGAAGTTCGATTTTTGAGGGATTCCGCGCTTATAAAAATGCCAAGGGAACGGCCGTCTTTCGCCTGGAAGCTCATACCAAGAGGCTCTATAATTCGTCCAAGATTTACCGGATGGAGATTCCCTACTCGCCCGATCAGTTCAAACAAGCCATTATCCAGACCATACAGGCCAACCGGCTCAAAGAATGCTACATCCGGCCTATCGTCTACCGAGGCTACGGGGCTCTTGGCGTCGATCCCTTTCCCAACCCCGTCGATTGTGCCGTCCTGGTCTGGGAATGGGGCAAGTATCTCGGCGAAGAAGCTCTGGAGAACGGCGTCGACGTTAAGGTTTCGACCTGGCAGAGAATGGCGCCGAACTCTTTCCCGGCCTTGGCCAAGACGGGCGCCAATTACATGAACTCCCAGCTGATCAAAATGGAGGCCAAGCTGGATGGATACGCTGAAGGGATCGCCCTGAACATCCGCGGCCACATCAGCGAAGGCAGCGGCGAAAACATCTTCCTGGTGATGAATGGCCACATTTACACGCCGCCTCTTTCCTCTTCGATCCTGCCGGGAATCACCCGGGACTCTGTCATCAGCCTGGGCAGGGATGTAGGGTATAAAGTCATCGAAGAGACCATCCCGCGCGAGATGTTGTATATCGCCGACGAAGTCTTTTTCACGGGATCGGCGGCCGAAATCACGCCGATCCGGTCGATCGATAAGATCCAAATCGGCGGCGGCCGGCGTGGTCCTGTCGTTAAAAGGCTCCAAGAAGAATTTTTCGGGATTCTCAAGGCTGAAAGGCCCGATAAATTTGAATGGTTAACGTATATTACCGTTTAGCCAAAAAGGACAATCCATGATTATTGATGACCTTTTAAAAGTCGCTATCGAGATGGACGCCTCCGACGTCCATCTGAAAGTCGGTAATTATCCGCAATTCCGCATCCACGGCACTCTCGTCCCTCTCCGGCAGCTGCCGCGTTCGACCTCCAAGGACCTTGAAGAGATGGCCAAACAAATGATGAACGAGTACCAGGTGAAAAAGCTCAAAGAGGACCTCGACCTCGACCTGGCCTACAGCCTTCCCGGTTTTGGGCGGTTCCGCGGCAGTATCTTTTATCAGAGGGGTTCGCTGGCCATTTCGCTCCGGCTCATTCCTTTCGAAGTCAAGACGATCCGCGAGCTGCTGCTTCCGGAGGTCTTGGAGAAGATCGCCAACTACGAGCGCGGCCTTATCCTGGTGACCGGCACGACGGGAAGCGGCAAGACCACGAGCCTGGCGGCCATGATCGATTTCATCAACACCAACCGCCGGCAGCACATCATCACCATCGAGGACCCCATCGAATACCTCCATAAAGACAAAAAAAGCACGATCTGCCAGCGGGAAGTCGGCAGCGATGTGAAGGGCTTCTCGAGAGGTCTTCGGGCAGCCCTGCGCGAAGACCCGGATTGCATCCTCGTCGGCGAAATGCGCGATTTGGACACCATCGAAACCGCCATGCTGGCCGCAGAGACAGGCCATCTGGTCCTCAGCACCCTCCACACCTTGGACGCGCCCGAAACCATCAACCGGATCATTTCCGTATTCCCGCCCTACCAGCAACGCCAGATCCGGATCCAGCTGGCGAGCATCCTCGTGGCCGTCATATCCATGAGGCTGATCCCCAGAAAGGACGGCCAGGGGCGCGTCCCCGCCGTCGAGGTCATGATCACGACCCCCTACATCGCGGATTGCATCCTGGACCGGGAAAAGACCTTTCTGATCCGGGATGCCATCGCCCAAGGCGTCTCCCAATACGGCACGCAGACATTCGACCAGTCCATCTACCAGCTCTATACCCAGGGCTATATTTCCTTCGAGCAAGGGCTGCGCTATTCGTCCAGCCCCGACAATTTCCAGCTGCGCGTCCAAGGCATCCAGTCCACCCTGGACCTGGCTTTGGAGGAGATGGAAAAGAAAATGAGCCCCCTCGAGCGGAAGAAAAAGGCCTCCGAAGAAGAGAGGTAAATGAAGGCGCAGAATATCCGTGAGCTCTTTTTAGACTTCTTCGCCAAAAAGAACCACAAGATCCTTCCCAGCTCTTCTCTCCTGCCCAAGGACGACCCGACCATCCTATTCGCCAATGCGGGGATGAACCAGTTCAAAAACATCTTCCTGGGCTTGGAGAGGCGAAGCTATAAACGAGCGGCCACCGTCCAGAAATGCATGCGGGTCAGCGGCAAGCACAATGACCTGGAACAGGTCGGAAAAACCAACAAACACCACACGTTTTTCGAGATGCTGGGGAATTTCTCTTTCGGCGACTATTTCAAGAAAGAGGCCATCGCCTTCGCCTGGGAGCTCATGACCGACGTTTTCAAGCTCTCCCAGGACAGGCTTTATGTGACGATTTATGAAGAGGATGATGAGGCTTTTGACATTTGGACAAAACAAGCCGGAGTCCCTCCAGAAAAGATCTTCCGTCTGGGGAAAAAGGACAACTTCTGGGCCATGGGAGAAACCGGGCCCTGCGGCCCCTGCTCGGAAATTCACTATGACTTGGACCCTGCCTATGAAGAAGGCGAGCCGCGCCTCCTGATCGAGAAGGGGAGCGACCGGTATATCGAGCTGTGGAACCTGGTGTTCATGCAATATTTCCAGGACGAAAAGGGAGTCATGCATCCTCTGCCGGCGCCTTCGATCGACACCGGCATGGGCTTGGAGCGAATGGCCGCCTCTCTTCAGGGCAGCACGAGCAATTTCGACACGGAACTTTTCCGGCCGATTATCGAAGAGATCTGCCGTTTCTCTTCCCGGGAATACCCCGGCCAGGATGAGGGCGATATTTCGGTCCGGTTGATCGCCGACCATGCCCGGGCGGTCGCTTTTCTTATCGGCGACGGGATTCTGCCGGCCAACGACGGCCGCGGCTATGTCCTGAGGCGCCTGATCCGGAGGGCTTTCCGGCACGGCAATCTGATAGGCATCGATCATCCGTTTGTCTTCAAACTGGCCGGGGTGGTCAGCGACGTCATGAAGGATGCCTACCCCGAGATCCTGGCCTCTCTGAATTTTATCTCGAAAATCTGTTTTGCCGAGGAAGAACGGTTTTCCCAGACTCTTTCCTTCGGCCTTCGGAACTTCGAGCTCTATGTCCAGGAAGCCCGGCAGACCGGGTCGAAAAGGCTTGCCGGCGAAGCCCTTTTCAAGCTGTACGACACGTTCGGTTTTCCCCTCGACCTTTCCGCCGAGCTCGCCCTGGAAGAAGGGCTGTCGATCGATGAACCGGGTTTTCGACAGGAATTGGAAAAACAGAAAGCCAGGGCCCGGCAATCCTGGAAAGGGGATTCCCTGCAGAAAGAACGGAAAGCCTATGAAAGCCTGAAAGGCAGGAGTGTTCATTATGTCGGCTATGACCAAAGCCGGGTTTCGGACGCATCGGTGATAGCCGTCTTTGAAGTCGGCGCCCGGGTTCCCGAGCTTCGTCAAGGAGCCTCCGGCGAGGCCGTCCTGGATGTGACGCCATTTTATGCGGAAGCCGGCGGCCAAGTGGGGGATTCGGGATTATGGAAAAATCCTCATTTTTCCGGGCTCGTGGAAAACACGTTCTTTCCCATCCCTGAGATCATCAGCCATAAGATTAAGGTCCTTTCGGGAGTCCTGAGAGAGGGCGATCGAGTGGAAGCGGCTGTTGACTTGCCTCGGCGGAAAGCGATCCGCAACAATCATACGGCCACCCATCTTCTCCATGCGGCTTTGCGACAGGTTTTAGGAGACCACGTCAAGCAGTCCGGCTCGCTTGTTTCTCACGCCCGGCTGCGGTTTGATTTTACCCATTTTGCCCAGCTTTCCGCGCAGGAAACCCGGACGATCGAAACCCTCGTCAATGAGAAAATCCAGGCCAACATTTCCGTCATGATAAAGGAAACGACTTTAGAGGCCGGCGTCCAGGAAGGGGCGATGGCCATTTTTGAAGAAAAATACGGCGAAAAAGTTCGGATGGTGGCGGTCGGTGATTTCAGCAAGGAGCTTTGCGGCGGCGTCCATGCGCCTTCGACCGGGGAGATCGGGCTGTTCAAAATCGTCTCGGAAACGAGCGTCGCGGCCGGGATGAGAAGGATCGAAGCCTTGACCGGAGAAGAAGCCACAAGATATGTCCAAGAAACGGATGCACTTCTCCAGGAAGCCCAGCTCTCTCTGAACACTTCCCGGAAGGACCTCTTGACCCAGATCGAGAAGCTCAAAGAGCTTCTTAAAGAAAAAGAGCACGAAATCAAAGCCCTGAGGCAGAAAGCTCTCCACCAGAAGTCCGAAAAGCCCGAAGACCATATTCAACGGATCAAAGGGATCTCCGTCTGGATCCAAAAATTGGAAGACCTGGACCCTGGGGAAACCAGGGATTTGACCGACAAGCTCAAGCAGAAAATCAAATCCGGGATCGTCCTCCTGGGCTCCGTCAAGGGGGAAAAGGTCTTTCTCGTCGCCGGTGTGACCAAAGATTTGACGGGTCGGATTTCCGCGGCCGACATCATCAAGCAGGCGGCGCCGCTCATCGGAGGCGGGGGAGGGGGGCGCCCCGATTTTGCCCAAGCCGGTGGGACGAAAGCCGACGGGCTCGATCAAGCCCTTGAGGAAAGCCTTTCTGTCATTGAGAGAAAACTTTAGTCAACAGCCTTGGCCATGACCGCTGGGGGGGAGAAAAAAGCGCAAAAAAATCACCCCTATAGGCTATTGAAGATTACAGAGACTTTGCTCATGATATAAGCGCTCATGAAGAGCCATAAGATATTTTGCGGTCTGCTGGTCATTTTTGCCTTGGTATGTATCCCTCTGGAAACAAGGGCGGTGGGCACGGCCGGCATTCTGAAAAACCTGCCGTTCGACAAACACGTCGAAGAAATCGCCAAAAGACATGGGATCGAGCCTTCGCTCGTCCATTCCATCATTCTTCACGAATCCAACTACAATATTTATGCGGTTTCTTCCAAAGGGGCTCTTGGGCTCATGCAGCTCATGCCCGAGACGGCCAAGCAATACGGCGTCCTGAACGTGTTTGATCCTGTCCAGAATATTGAAGGGGGAGTCCGATATTTAAAAGACCTGACCAAGCTCTACGCGAAAGAGAAGAGCAGGGACAGGCTCATCGTGGCCGCCTATAACGCCGGCCAGCAGGCGGTCAAGAAATACAATGGGATTCCTCCCTATCCCGAGACCAGGTCTTATATCAGCCATGTCATGGCGACGTATGCCCTGCTTCCCAAGACAAGAAAAATCATTTCTTTTATTGACAGCGACGGCAAGGTCCGGGTGACGAATGATATTCGCTATGCCTCTCTGAAGGGAGCGGGAAAAGACTAGAGATAGCCTTTAATCAAAAGGCTCCGGGGGATGATCTCGAATATCGCGGGCAGGGTTCCCAACTGCTCTCCATCCAACTCGATAAGAACGGTCTCGTTCTCGTCCGGAACGGCCTCTATTTTTCGGCCTCGCATCAGGAAGATCTTGGGGTGGGTGAGGTGTGTCCCCAAGAATATTTTCCAGCCGTGCCGACAGAATTCCAGGAATTTCATTCCTTTGATGCAGACAAAATCGAACAGGCCGTCGTCCAGTTTAGCTTCGGGGGCGATCTTCATCCCCTTGCCGAAGATCCGCCCGTTGGCGACGGCGCCGATAAGATATTCTTCTCTCGGCAGATCCCGGCCGTCCACCCGGATCCGGATGCGCTTGTTCTTATACTGGACCATGGTCGAGATCAGGCATTTCACGTAGGACGAGGCTTTCCGTTCCAGCCGCTTCTCGTTGACTTTTCGAACGACTTCGCCGCCGACGCCGAAATCGGAGACGTTGAGAAAGAACCGCTCCACCATCTCGCCCGAATAGGATCTAAACGTCACTCTTCCGACGTCCATCGGGCTGGAAGGGGCAAGGGTGATGACTTCCATGGCATTTTTGAGCTTGGAGGGAATATTCAGGCTTCTGGTCAGGTCGCAGCCGGTTCCGGACGGGACGATCCCCAGGGCAACTTCCGGGTTGATGATCTTTTTTTCTTCATAGAATCCGTTGGCGATCTCGTTCATAGTCCCGTCGCCCCCGACGCCGATAACGAGCTCCGTTCCGTCTTTGATCGCGGCCCGGGCCAGCTCGATGGCATGAAAGGGCTTTTCGGTGAACTCATACTTGAATTCCTTGATAAAAGTGCGGATCCCTTCCTTAATCAGAAGCCAACGCTTCCGCGTCTGTCCTTTGGCCGACTCAGGATTGACGATGACCTGCGTCTTGAGAAGTTTCATTTTTTGTTCCTTGGCCGGGCGGCGCGGTCTTCTTGCCGAAGAGGGCCATGCCGATGATTCCTCCTAAGGCTCCGAGGCCGGCAAAGATGGCCGCCGACAAGACGAGCCCCAGCAAAAGCCCGGCCATAGAAATAGGCCCTGCGCCGAGGCTAAAAATATCTTTCCATTCGGAAGGCGTTTCTGGGACATATTCGCTCAACCGTTCCATGATTTTTCGGAACAGCGCGAATTCGACAGCCCGGAATGGTATGCTCAAGAATAATCGAATGAAGGCCGCGAAGATCCCGGTGAATGCTCCAACCACGGCGCCGTCACTTGCTTTTAAAGAAACCGGAGAATCCTTAACCGCAAGGTAGGAAGCCAGGATCGCTCCACCGATAATCCACAGGCAGCACAGGCAGTTGAGGACCGGAATCCCGGAGAGAATCCCTGCCACCGCTCCTCCGATGAGCGCCGGCATGAACACGTTAGGCTTTTGGCCGTTCATTCTCGCCTCCTCATTCTCTTCTCAGGACCGCCCTATTCTATGCGTTTTTTGCCTCGTGATGCAAGCTCCGCCAAACCCGTCACGAAATAGAAAGGCAGAACGGCCCCCCACAGAATGCCCGTGACCAGGCGGAGGACATTGGTTGTCGCCCAGAGACCCAAAAGATTGCCGGCCGTATCCGCGACGATGGGCAAGGAGACGGCCAGGAATATTTTCGCTTTAGGCAGTCGGACCTTTGAAAATCCCCTCAGCAACGGATAAAGGCCCATTCCGGCGAGGAACCCGAAATAGATGCCCAGGCACCGAGCGCAGACCGCCATCGGATAGCCGAACACAGAGAAGGACCGCCCTGGAATCTGATGGCAGACCGGCGAGAAACAAAAGTATATGAACCTTGCCAGCGGGATCCCACGGCTTCTGAGATAAGGGGCAAGGACGATGGCTCCCAGCCAGGCTAAGGTTCCGATGAGCGTCACCAGATAAACCGGGAGAATCCTGTTCCTCATCATCGGCGCCGCTCGAACCTCAAATAAAAGAGCGCGGCCACGAGAACAAAGAAATTGATGGTCAGCACGGACCAGGCCATAAACACGGCATAAAGCTTCTGGCCGAGGAGATCGTAGATGGACAGGGCGATGACGAGGAAATTACAGACGAGGACGATCCTTGCCGCTTTTGGAAAAAAATGGAAGTCTTTGATGATGACTGCGACGGCCAGGATCGAAGATAGAAATGTATAATCCCAGCCCAGCGGCGAAATAAGCGGAATCAGGATGAGAAGCAGGGCCGCCTCGCAGAGGAGAGGGGAGGCCACCTGTTTCCCTTTCCGGATGAAGATGAAGGCCAAGAAGGCCAGGCACCCCAGCCCGGCGGCAAAAATCAGCGTGGAGATGCGTTGATCTCCTGTCGACTTGACAAGAAAGGCCGGCAGGGACACATTGTCCTGAGAATTCAACAGGGCCGGCGTCGAGCGGGAAAGGCTCGTCGTCCATTCCCGGAGAACGACCATGTTTCCCGGCAAGCCATAAAAGGGCGTGGGCATGAAAAGGGAAAGAGTCAGGAAGAGAAAACCCGGCCACAGCGAGTGCCATTTCTTCTTCAGCAGAAAATAGGGAAAAAAAATCAGGGCGTACGGCTTCAAGGCCGTCGCCAGGCCCCAGAGAATCCCGGCCGCGATCTGCCGAGGCCGAGAAGGACTCTGTTCATCCCGGACGAGAATCCAGACCATCAGGATAAGAATGGCCGAAATCAGGGCGTTGATCTGGCCGAGCTCAAGCTCCCGGAGTAAAAATTTGGCCAACACGGCGGCGGACAGAGCGATGAGAACTTGCCTTTTTTCGCCGCCGGGATCGACCAGCTTTGAAGAAAGACCGAGCAACAATCCTATCGAGAGAAGGATCAGGACGTACCAGATCGCTTTGGCGGCCGAGAGAGGAAGAAAGGAAAGAGGGAGGTAGAGCAGAGCGCTCGAGGGAGGATACTTGAACTGGTAATGTTCATCGGCGGTCCTGTACAGCGTTTCGCCCAGCCACAGACGCTTTCCCGCGTTGTAATTGACCTCGAAATCCGCCATCTCGAACCTGGCCTTGAAGGCAAAGAGGGCTAAAAACAGAAGCCCGCCGGCCAAGATCAAAAGACGCGAGGTTTTCCTGGAAAGTCTCATTGTGTCCCAGGCTACCCGAGCCGGTTCCATTTGTCAATCCGGATCAAAGATAGGATTTGACAGAATATTTTTCAAGGTGTAAATATTGAATACAGGGAATGGTTATTCGATGATTTTGATATGGATCAGGAGGAATCATGGCGCATAAGACAAGACAAGCGATCATCGTCTGTATCGGCCTCTTTCTTTCGGGTTCTCTCCTTTTCGGCCAGAGCGAAGAATTAGCCAAACTTCTTACCCAGTGCAGCCCGGGGGTCATCAACCTGGTGGTCTACGGGAAAGAGAAGCAGGAGATCGGCAAAGGTTCGGCCATCGTCCTGACGGAGAAAATCGCAGCGACGAGCTATCATCTCGTCAGCCAGGCCGTCAGTTGCGTCGGATTCAATTATCGAAAAAAAGAAGTGGATGTCGAAGGCATCATCGCCGTCGATAAGAACCTGGACCTGGCCCTCCTCAGGATCGATGGCAAGGTTCAAGTCATGCCCCTGGCCACGCCGGATGAATCCGCCGAAAACAAAAAGGTGTTCGCCGTCGGGGCCAACGAAGCGGGTGAGATCATCATCGCCGACGGCGCCTTGAGGAAATCCTTCGAAACGGCGGCCAATCAAAAAGTCTGGGATTCCTCGCTGGCTGTGCCGGATACGTTCTCGGGCGGGGCTGTCTTCGATGTCGGCGGCAAGGTCATCGGCATGATGATCATCATGGACAAGAGGTTGCGCTTCATCGTCCCGGCCGATGCCATCGGAGCGCTGCCCAAGACGGCCAAAATGACGCCTTTTAAGAGCTGGCAGCCGGAGGACTATCTGGGCGGCCAAGAAGCCGCCTGGCTGGCGGGCCGGCTTTATGCGTGGATGGGAGATGCCTTCAACGCCCAGAAGAGCCTGGAAAAATATGCCAAGGCCAATCCTAATTCGCTGGAAGCCTGGACGATCCTGGCGACCGTCTATAACAACCAGCGGGACTATCAGAACGCGATCACGGCTTATAAAAAAGTGATCGAGCTCGATCCCAAGAAGGCCGCCGCTTACGCCAGCTTAGGACAGATCTATGTCAGAATGCAGCGCTCGGCCGAGGCGGCCCCCGCCTTGGAAAAGGCGATCGAACTGGATCCGACCGACAAAGAGGCGACTCTCGCTCTCGGCGATGCGTATAAGGACTCCCGCGATTTTGTAAAAGCGGCCGAAACCTATGAGAAGTACTTGAGCCTCAAGCCGGACAATCCCGGGCCGGCCTACCGGCGGCTCGGCGAAAGCCGGATGCAGGCCAACGAGTTCGACGCCGCCATCACCGCCTTCTTGGAGGCTTTGAAGCCTGATCCGCGCAGCCTGAACATCAACCTCAACCTGGCCCAGTCTTATGAGAAAGCCGGCCAACTCGACAAAGCCGAGCAAACCTATAAATTTTTGGCCGAAGTCGATCCTAAAAGCGCCGACTCTTATTACGGCTATATTCTCAACATGTATGACAAGGCCGGCCAGCCCATCAAAGCGATCGAGGCCGCCAATAAGCGCGTCGAACTCAACCCGAAGAGCGAACAGGCGATCTACAACCTGGGCTACGAATATCAAAAAGCCCAGAAATACCAGGAAGCGATCGATGTCTTTAAGCGGGTCCTGACCATCAACCCGAATTATGATTACGCCCATCTCCAGATCGGCTTCTGCTATTACAGCCTGAAGAAATATAAAGAAGCCATCGAGCCGTTCAAGAAGAATGTCGAACTCGTGCCGGAAAACGCCATGGGCTGGTTCTACATCGGCATTTGCTATATGTATCTCAAGGATTTCAACGCCGCGCTGGACCCGATCAAAAAAACCACGGATTTGCAGCCCGACAACGGAAACGCCTTTTATAACCTGGCCATCGTCTACCTGAATCTCAAGGATAATTTCAGCGCCCGGGAAGTCTACAGGAAGCTGACCGCGATCGACGCCAACCTGGCCGCCAAGCTGAAACCGCTGCTGCGGTAGAAAACCTTCTGGGAAAACGCGGCTCGAAAGGCATTCCAAATCCGGAAGGCACATCCGGCAACGCGTCGGGAATCGTTTTCGGAGCACCTTCCATTATGAAAATCCTGCTTGTCAACAAGTACTTCTTTCGTCGGGGAGGGTCGGAAGCGTCTTTTTTTGAGGAAGCCGACCTCCTCGAAAAAAAAGGCCATAAGGTCGTCCATTTTGCTATGGCCCATCCCAGGAATATTCATTCTCCGTATTCCTCCTATTTTGTCTCCGAAGTGAAATTCGAAGAGGAGGCTTCCTGGCCTCAAAAAGCCAAAGCCGGCGGCAGAATGCTTTTCTCTTGGCAGGCACGACAAAGACTTGCCGCGCTCATCAAGGCAGAAAAACCCGACGTGGCCCACCTCCATAATATCTATCACCATATTTCCCCTTCCATCTTGCCGGTTCTGAAGAAGGCCAAGATCCCGGTCGTCCTGACATTTCATGATTATAAGTTCCTCTGTCCCGTCTATACGCTTTACAGGGGAGGCAGAATTTGCGAAGAATGTCGAAGCGGTCGTTTTATCCACTGCCTCCAACATAAATGTTCAAAAAATTCGTATCTGAAAAGCGCCTTGAACACGCTGGAAATGTATCTTCACCATTCCGTTTTCCGTATCTATGACCTGGTGGATTGTTACATCTGTCCCAGCCTCAACTTGAAAAACAAGATGGCCGATAGGATCGATGCCCACAAGCTCTTCCTCCTCGCGAATTTCATCGCCGAGATACCGCCCATTTCGCCTTTTCCCGTCGGTCGTAGGACGATCGTCTATTTCGGGCGGCTGTCCTTGGAAAAAGGCCTGTCCACCTTGCTCAAAGCCTTGACAGGCTTGGATGTCCGATGCCTGATCATCGGTGAAGGTCCGGAAAGACCGGCCCTGGAAAAATCGATTAAGGAACAAGGCCTCCACGGAGTCATCTGTTTGGGATACCTGCCCGCCAAAGAATTACCGCTCTATATCCGGCAAGCCGCCTTCACCATCCTGCCTTCAGAATGGTATGAAAACAGTCCCCGCGCCGTGCTGGAATCTTTTGCCCTGGGCAGAGCAGTTGTAGCGTCACGCATCGGCGGCCTTCCAGAACTCGTCATAGACAATGAGACAGGATTGACATTCGAGGCCGGGAACACACTTGACCTCAGAGAGAAAATCCTGCAATTGTTACATGACCCTCAAAAGGCCGAGGAGATGGGCCGAAGAGCAAGACGGTTTGTCCAGGACCAACTAGGACCCGAAGGTCATTATGATTCGCTCATGAAAATCTACGAGACCGCCCGCACCTCGGCCGGGCTGCCCAGGCTCAGGTCATGAAAGATATCCCTCAGGCCGGGGCATCTGCTCAGGCTTTTGGGCTCAAATAAGAGCTTGACTTTTGTTCTCACTATAATGTAATCTTTAAAGGGGACTCTGCCATAGTTGTCTATCTGGGGGAAGTGCTATGGCATCCAAAAAATTTTTAAGCAACTTTGCTTCCAAACGTTTTAAAATCCTTTGTCTTTTGGCGTTCTGGATTCCTTTCTTCGTCTATGGCGCCTATTTGCTGAATTTTCCGCAAACGTTGAAGCAGCCGGACGGGCAGATCCTCCACTGCTTTGCCAGCGGCGACGAGTTCTATAATTGGCTCCATGACGCGGACGGCTACACGATCATCCAGCACCCGGTGACGGGCTTCTACATGTACGCTGCGAACGATGCCCAGGGAAATGTCGTTCCGACGAACTTGATCGCGGGCAGGGCCAATCCGGCCCTGTTCGGGCTGGCCAAGGGAGTCAAGCGGTCGGCGGCCAAGATCGCCCAGGAGGTGCGGATCTTCATCCAGAACGAGATCGCGGCCAACCTTATGCCCGCGCCCAAGACCGGGCAAATCAACAACATCGTCATCTTCATCCGCTTCCAGGGCGAGAGCGAATTCGGGGATGCCATCGCCACGTATGACGGCATGTTCAATGCGTCCGTCGCGGGGGCTAATTCGATGCACAATTATTTTCACGAAGCCTCCTACAACGCTTTATCCATCACGTCCAGCTTTTACCCCACACCGCCGGGGGCGACCGTCGTCTCCTATCAGGACGGCCAACCCCGGGGCTATTACCAGCCCTATAGCGCGACAAACACGATCGGTTATACCGGCGGCGACAACGGCACTCAAAGAAGGGACCGTGAACATACTCTGCTGAAGAGCGCCGTGAATGCCGTCAGCTCCCAGGTTCCGCCCGCCCTTGTCGTGGACGGCGATGGGGACGGGAACGTGGACAATGTTTGTTTTATCGTCTCGGGCGGCCCGACCGGCTGGGCGTCCCTTCTCTGGCCGCACATGTGGTCACTCTATTCCCAAACCGCCACTATCAACAGCAAGCGCGTCTACACGTATAACTTTCAACTGCATGACTATCTGGGAACGAACAACAACGGCGTCCTTTGCCACGAAATGTTCCATTCGCTGGGCTCGCCGGACCTCTATCATTACACCGGCAACGGGATCAATCCGGTCTACACCTGGGATCTCATGGAATATAATCAAAATCCGCCCCAACACATGGGCGCCTACATGAAATACAAGTACGGAACGTGGATCAGCTCGATCCCGGAGATCACGACATCGGGCACGTATCTGTTAAACCCGCTGACATCGGCCGCGGGCAACATTTACAAGATCATCGGAGGCTGAGCGGCGATGTCAAACCGCGTCCCCCGGTCAAGTTGACTTTGATCCGGGGGGCGGCATAATGTGCTGGGAGCGGTCCGGGCGGCTGGCTCCGGACCGGGACATATGACAAACAAGAGAGCACCCCTTCGTGGCACCGGATTCTCCCCGAAAGAGGTCCTGTTCGCGTCCATGACGGACTGCAACCTGAATTGCGCCCATTGTTCGGTCGAGCGGGGAAAGGCCCGGCTGCCGATACCGGCGGCCGTAAAGTTCCTGCGGTCCTGCCGAAAGACCGGCGTCGAAAGGGTCGGGTTCACCGGTGGCGAGCCGTTCCTGGACATCGAGTTCCTCCATGCTGTGACCGAATTCGCCGTCGCGCACGGGTTCCTGTTCGGCCTGGTCACCACGAACGCGGCCTGGTTCAGGAGCGAGGCGCGCCTCCGGCGGACCCTGAAGGAATTGTTCGACCGGGGTTACGACGGGTCCTTCGGCGTCAGCGTGGACGCGTTCCATGGGAAGGACCCGGCGAAG
>JAPKZH010000524.1 GCA_026393905.1 Candidatus Aminicenantota bacterium | reverse complement strand
TTTTTGGACGCCGTCGACCATCCCGAGATCTCCCTCGTGGCCCATCATCTTGCCTTCGACCTCGGCGTCGTCGGCGCCGAGCTCGTCCGTTTGAATAAGCGTTTGCGGTTCCTCGACCTCCCCGGCCTTTGCACCATGGAGACGACGACCGAGGTGTGCTGCTTGCCGAGATGGGGTAGCGCGGGATTCAAGTGGCCGACTCTCGTGGAGCTTCATGTCCATTTGTTCGGCCGCCCGTACGATCGCGCCCATGACGCGGCAAGCGATCTCGAGGCCTGCGCCCGGTGTTTCTTCAAGCTTCTGCGGGACGGACACTATCGTCTTCCGACCTCCAGCCGACGCTCTTGACGTTTCTTTTCCTCCAGCTTCAGGTGCTCGATGATCCGATCCGCGCCATAATTCTTTCTCGACGCGCGTCAATCGAACATAAGCTCGAATTCCCTGGGGGTCAGAATCCTGGTCTTGCGGAATTCTTTAAGGCCGAGGAGGTCGCGATCTCCCGTGACGATGAATTCCGCTCGGGAGGCGACAGCGGCCTCGAGGATGGCGTGATCCGGTTCATCGCGGCAGACCCCTGTGATTCGAATATTTCTCTTGGCGGGATCAACGTCTTTCGCTACCTCTTCAAGTAAGGCGAGGGCTTCCCGGATCTCCTGTGGCGAGAGCCCGAGTTTCCGTTCCAGTCCACTCTCCAATTCCGTGCGGATGGCCGACGAGAAAAATAGGTCGAATTCTCTTCTGTTTGCCCGGATCATAAGCCTAGCGCATAGCCCTTCCGTCGCGAAAGCCGACACCAGGACATTCGTGTCGAAGACGGCTCTCACGAAATGTCCTTGAAGACATCCTCGTCCGTGACGAAACCTCGCTTCTTCACTTTCGGCCGGATCGTGGTCCGGAACGTCCTGAAGCGCTCTTCCCAGAGGAAAGCGCGGAGGGCTTCCTTGACGATTTCGCTCCTTGTCCGCCCGGACTCCTTGGCCAGCTTATCGAGTTCCACGGCCATCTCCTCAGGAAAACTGACGGAAATCACGGTCCTCATTTCTCACTCCTGTATTAAATATTAATACATTTCTGGGAAAAAGCAAGCTTCAGGGCTTAAAGTCCAGGTTTGTTTCCGCGGCAAGCCTGATGAGGCCGATTCAGGAGATTCTTACCGCGAGACCTTTACGGTGGCCGTCGCGGTCTTGGACGGGTCACTCTCGGACGTCGCCCGAAGTGTCACCAACGCCGACTAGGCGCTTCCGTCCTGCCGGGATACATAAACCGCCACGGGCTGTGACCCGCCGAACTCCTGCCAGACACCCGTCTCGTCGTAGCTCGCGTAAAGGCGCAGGACGGCGTCGTAGTTTTTGCGGATGTCCTCCCCGATGCCGGCAATCCAGACGGAGTCGCAATCGCGCTCCATGATACGAAGCGAAATATCGATATGCCATAGCCGTTGTCCAAAGAATGAGGAGAGGGACACTCTGTTTCGGCCGTTTTCATGCCCCGGCTGCCCTGGCCCGTTTTGACTCGCCTAGAAGAGGGAAGTCCCGATCAGAAGCAGGTCCGTTTTCTTGGCGGGGGGCCGGCTCCCGATCGGCGCCGCCGAGTCGTTGGCGAAATGGGCGTGGACGATCCGGAATCCGTCGTCGCCGCGGATCAAGACGAATGTAACCGGACCTTTTTGAACCGGGACCTGAGCGGCGACGTCGCGGTCGAAGAGCCAGCGGGCCGTGACAAAGGCCATCCCTTGATCTTCCCAAACCGCGTCATCCTCAAGCCACAGACGGTTGTCCGCGATTTTTCCGCCGGGGACGAAGCCGAATCCTCGATGATGTTCCATCAGGGCCTCGAATCCTTGAATCCGGCCGGGTTTTTCGGAGGAGAAATACGTCGTTCGGGGGCCGGCGGCCGAGCCAGACATAATTGTCTTCGGTCGGGGCGGCGGTGAAGTCCCGACGGGCTTGTTCATATCGTTGAAGGGCGGCGGGGTTCGGGGCAGGAGAGACGAG
>JAPKZH010000128.1 GCA_026393905.1 Candidatus Aminicenantota bacterium | reverse complement strand
AAGGGGTTACCGAGATTTCGAGAATCCCTTTTTTCTTTAACTTCTCTTTTGGTCAATGGTTTGGTCAAGATTTGCAGATTTTATCTGTCTGTCGATCCAGCGGGTATATTTATCCATTGCCCGGTGAAGGTCGTCTTCTGTCGGTTTGATATAGAAGGCATCCATGCCGCTCAAGCTATGGCCCAAGATCGTATCTCTCAGGGCCTTGTCTATACCCGCCCGGAGCATGTTCGTCTTAACGGTGGTTCGTATGTCATGAAAGGTCATCCCGCCCTTTGTGGCCCGCCCGTGAGCAATCCCTGCGCTTTCACAAAGAGTCTCAAATGAATTTCGGACGTCTGTAATGGGTTCGCCTCTATACATGAAGACATAATCGTGTCTCAGGGCCCTCGGAAGGGATTCCAGGGCATTTCTGACATGATGACTGATAGGGATCATTTTCGGTTTTGCTTCTTTCGTGGCATCGGCCGCAAGGCGGATCATATTCTTTTTGCGGTCTATATCTGGCCATCTCAGATTTAGAATCTCGCCTTTCCTCATGCCGGTGTAGAATGCGATCGTCAAAATGGTCCGGATCTGCAGTGTCGCGCCTTCGATCAATTTCAGATATTCCGAAAATTCGACTATCCGGTCCCGGGCATTGCTCCCGCGTTTTAGTTTCCTGTTGATCTTTCTGAATGCCTTGACGATATGTCCGCCGATCATGTCATTATCGAATGCCTTGTTTATCATCGTCCGGGCTATGGAAAGTTCCATGTCGATCGTCGCCGGCGATTTCCCCGCCTCTTCCCTTTTCGCCTGGTAGTCCTCAAGGTCAATGGGTTTGATCGAACCGACAATCCGATCCCCGAAAGTTTTATTGAACTGACCTAGGGCAACCTTGATACGCTTAAAGGAGCTCAGGGATCTAACGGCCGTTAGATCGAGATACCACTTCGAAAGCTCCGAGAAGGTCATTTTTGATTCAGGCAGCATATCGAAAAACCGCCCTTCCCTCTTCTGGCTCCGCCTCTTCCCTATTGCGTCTTTCGCCTCGTCAATGGAATATCCGACAGGCTCCCGCCGTTGCTTTCCGCCCGGGATATAAAAGTCGATCCAATAGCGGACCCGCTCAGACCTCTTCGCCTTGTCGAGATCCCCCCCGCACTTGCACATCTTATTTCTCACGGATTGCTTTTTCCGGCATATGGGACATTCTGCTAAGATCGCCATTCACTCACCCTCCTTTCACCTTCTCTTTGACAATTACGCCCATGTCAGCCCCCTTTATATCTCTCGGAAATCACTTCATCCACTGCGAGACAGAAATCATAGATGCACTCAAGAAAGAATGGGAACAATTTTTCCTTGTGTAACTCGCATATCTTGTCAGCCTTTGTTATTTTTTTCTCAGAATCGAATATGCAATTAAAAATTATTTTTTCAGTTTGATTTTCTTTCTCGTGGTTATACTCTGGTAATATCCAGTGCCAATATCCGACTCCTCCTTTAATATCTATTGAAATTCTTTGACGGATGTTTCTGCCGAAAATTTGAAATTCAAAATGCTCCTGCTTACTATCAAGATTAACAAGAGTAAAACCAAATTTTTTGAATGTCTCTCTATCCAGCCTTTTGATTGAGTAACCTATTTCTTTTTTTAATCCTTCTTTTGCATCCATCATGTTCTTATACTTTTTCCCATATTCTTCAAATTTGATTTGCTGGTTTCTTTCATTATCCTGTTTCACAGTGTGCCTCCTTTTTTCAGACTTCCGATTTTTTCTCTCAGTTCACTCACCTCCCTATCCGTCGATTCTCTTTTTCATCGCATCCTCGACAAGATTCCGAATCGCGGTTAAGTGCATCGGCTGATCTTTCACGGCAAGGTACTTAATGAACGTCTGAAGAAATAAAATCCGGTCATCCGGGATCTTAGTTTGCATCATAAGAAGTCCCGGATCGACGTCCAGGACTTTTGCAAGTTTAAATAACTCTGGAATTGTAACGCCCCTTTCACATTTCTCAATTGCGTCAATAACTGGATGGTATCCTTTCTTCATGGTCTTTCCTCCTCTTCCATGCTGTCAACAAAGTCAAGCGATTCCTGAACGCATGCCTGTAAGACTCGGGCGATGTTGGAAACGCAAAAGGGATCGTCCATTTTTTCAAGGGCTTTAATATCGTCCTCCGCGTCCCGATCAAGCTCCAGGATTTTACCCAGAGAGTTGAGTTGATAAAGTCTCATCCTCAGTTCGTCTAATTTCTTGTCATTTACGATGATTTTGTCCATGAAATACCCCCTTTCAAAAATTAAAACCTGAAGATCCTCCACGGTCAGGCACCGCCCCGGCCCTCACGGGTCCGGGAATCTTCAGGCTCAATTCTGTTATTCTGTTTTTCATCGGCCTGCCCCTGGAGAGTTTTACTTATTCTTAAATTATATATGTTAAGAAGTCAACAATTAAATTGACTTAAAAAAGCGGTTGCATTAACTTATATTTATGAAAAAAGA
>JAPKZH010000638.1 GCA_026393905.1 Candidatus Aminicenantota bacterium | reverse complement strand
ATAATCCCGGCAGCCGCTCGGCCAGAAGCTTCTTTCGGCCGTCGACGAAGATCAACATCGAAAAGGCGACAAGGATGAGGCAGAGGAAGGAAAAGACCACCCACTCCTGCCCCCGAAAATAGAGTTTTCCGTATAAGGAGCCGTTGATGAGGGAAAACACGGTGTCCCGGACAAAGCTCTCCTGCCCGCCCCACCATAACATGCCGGCCTTCTTTAAGATATAGAGGGGATACCCGATGAAAATCGCGAGCATCCATGTCGTCAAGGCAAGCGGCCGGAATTGGCTCGGGGTCAGGATTTTAAGGCGGGCGAGAACTCGGCCCAAGATGACCAGGAGAATGATCGCCAAGGCGAAAATCCCCAGGACGATCAGCATTCGTCGAAGCGAATAGGAGAGAAGGGCCCGATCGCCTTTCCAGTTGATCACGGGTTTAAAAGCGGGGATCATCGACCGTTTGAGGGCCATGGAGTCATGGCTGGAAAACACAACGGATTTTTTGGAGGAATTCTTTTTAAGATGTTTAATTTCGGCGGCCCTGTAGCTGAAAGTTTCCGGGCCGATGCGGATCTGGATCTGTTCGATTTTCTCCATTAAGTCGGCCGGACAGCGGAACCTGACGGCGGTGAAATAGGTCGGCGTCTCGGGCCGCCAGAAGTCATCCTGATAGGTCAAGGGCTCTTCCTCGTTATGGATGTCGAGCCTCAAGACTTGAATATCTCGTTTTTCCTGCCCGGTGAGTCCCGCGATCCTGACGGTCACGGGCTCGAAGAATTTTCCGGCATAGTTGAGATCCTGGGAGAGCGAAGAGAAATTGAAAAGGACGGCCGCCAGGATGAACGCGGGCCAAAGGAATTTTTTGCTTTTGGCGGGATTTCGAACGGGCGCAGCGAAAGAGGCGCCCTGCCTGTCTAGCCTGTTTAAGATGACAAAATAGCCAAAGGCAAAAATGACCAGGCTGAGATAAATATTGAGCAGGCTGAAGTTAGACAGGACGGCCAGCGAGGCGGCTATGAGCGAATACCGCAAGCGGCGATGTCGGCTTGGTCCGGGCCCGGCCGTTCTGTCCAGGAAGGAAAAAAAGAAGAACAGGGAGGCCATCAGAAATCCGAGGGATAATCCATACCCCCGGCATAGGGAAAAATAATCCAGGACATAGGGATTCAGGCTGAGGAGAAGATAGCCGCAGAGGACGATGATTTTCGTTTTGACAAACCTGTTCAAAATCAAGAAGGCGAACAGGAGATAGGCGGCATAGGCTAAAAGGTTGGGCAGCCGAAGGACGAACTCGCTCGTCCCCCCTAGGGCGCTTGAAATTTTGGCCAGGAGCGAGTTCAAGAAGTGGTTGTTGGCCGAGTTGAAGTTGAAGAGCGCCAGGACATTCGGCGAGATGAAATCCAGATACGAGCCCGCCTCGTCGCAGGTGAAGCTCGACCGGGCCGCCCGGGCGACCTCATAACCGAGGAAAAAGAGGGAGCTTCCCAGGACGAGCAGCCTCCATAAAGCCCGATCGATTCTTCCTTGGAGATTCATCAACAGTCCGGAGGTTTTTGTCTCTATTCATATAATCGTAAAAAACGGGGGTGTCAAGAACCTCTATCGCCGAGCCCGTCTCCGCCGGCCGGTACCCGCGGATGTCACTCGGGTTTCGGCCGCAACAAGATCGTTCCCGAGAAAGGATACCGTTTGACCAGGATCATCGGGGAGGCGGCCAGCTGGCGAAGGTCAAAATTGTCGCCCAAATAGTAATAGTCGTTGCCTTGGTAGGGAGGCGCGATGCGGACCTCGAGCCAACTCCATTTTTTTCGTTGGATGTAATATCGAACGGACGCATTAAAGCCGGCCTTGACTCCCAGGCGGATCCTGGCAGGAAGGGCGGCGTCCCTGTTTTTGAGATCTTCCAAATCGGCCAGCATGGATTTTGTGTCGGCATCCACTTTCCATTCCATGGTCTTGGTCGTGTTCGCCGTCAGGCAGAAATGGGAGACGGAGAGGATCGTCAGGATCAGCATGAGCCCCGTCGCGATGATCTCGATGTTTTTCTTCAACCGGCCGAGATCATAGATGAGGAAGATTAATAAAAGCATGAACAGGGGGACGAAAAAAACGGCCGTTCGTCCCGATAGATAGGCGGTCCCGAAGAGAGCTCGTTGGACCATGGTGGACACGACGGAGAGGGCGAGGATCGCCAGCAGGGCCGTGCCCGGCAGGGCACGGACGCCGGATTTCTTTCGGTAATGGACAATAAACATGATCACCGAACAGAGAACGAATAGACAGACGAGGACGAAGACCGCCGTATCCTGCCCGCCCGTATAGGTGTTTCCATAGAAGGATTTGCGGATCAGAGAGTACACCGTGTCGGGGATCAACCCGGATTTTCCTCCATAATAAAATTCTCCGCTTCTCCTCAGTACATAAAAAGGATAGCCGATGAACAGGCCGAGCGCGAGCGTCGTCCAGGCTAACGGACGGAATTGTTCGGCCGGGAGAAGCTTCTGCCGCCTCAGAAGCCTGCCGACAACAAGTATGAAAGCGCTCGCCAGGGCCGCGATCCCGGCGATAAAAAGCATTCTTATGAAGAGGACCTTGAGATAAAGCCCGTCTCCCTTCCAATTGATCACGGGCTTGAATATCGGAAATCTAGAGCGGTTAAGGGACGCCGGATCGGGGCTGGTGAAAACCGCCTCCTTTTTTGCGGGATCGCTTTTGGACTTCTGGATGTCGGTGGCCTCCGTGGAGAAAATTTTTTGGCCGATCGAGATCTCGACTTTCTGGATCTTGCTCAAGACTTCGGGCCGACACCGGAACCTCACGGCTGTGAAATAAGCCGGCTTTTCAAGCTGCCAGAGGCCTTGCTTTTGGCTTAGCTCCTCTTCCTGGTTTTGGATGTCGACCCTCGAAACATGGATATTTTGTCTGTCTTCGTCGTCGAGGCCCGTCATCCTGACAGCCACCGGCTCGAAGAGGTTTTGGACGAGAGCGAAGTCCTGGAAGCTCACCAGGAGGTTGAACAGGACGGCCGCCAGGATGATCGCCGGCCAAAAGAAGATTTTCTTTTTCGGCTTGTTTTGGGGAGGTTCTTCGAGGGGAAGACGTCGTCGACCGTGGATATTTATGATGATCAAAAATACAAAGGCGCAGACGACCAGGCTGAGATAGACATTCAACAGGCCGAAGTAGGAGACGACGGCCAGCGAGGCGGCGACGAGGGAGATCTGCAGATGACGAGCCCCGCCCTGTTTTCCCTCGGCCGTTTTTTCCAAAAACAAGAGAAAGAAGAAAAGGGTCGGCATGAGGAAGCCGAGGGAAAGTCCATAACCGCGGCAGAGGGAAAAAAAATCGAGGACATAGGGATTTAGATTGAGCAGGAGGTAGCCGCAGACGACGACAGCTTTATTTTTGATAAATCGATCGAGGATCAAGAAGGAAAACAGGAGATAGACGACATAGGCCAGGAGGTTGGGCAAACGGAGAACGAGCTCGCCATTCCCGCCCCAGAGGGTAAAGAACTTCGCCAAGAGCGTGTTGAGAACGTGATTGTTGGCCGAGGAGCCAAAGTTAAACAGCGCCGGGATGTTGGAAGAGATATAGCTGAAATACGTGCCGAGCTCATCGCCCGTGATGGCCGCCTTGGCCGCCTTAGCGATGGCAAAAAGGATAAAAAAGACGGCCGACCCCAGGATTGTAAGTCGATAAATAGCATCGACGAATTTTTCGGGAGGTCTGAGGGTCATTCGGCTTTGGGTTTGGCCAGGATATTTCTGGACCAGGGATACCTTTTGAGGACGATCATCGGGGGGGAGGCGATTTGGGAGATGTCAAGAAATTCGTCCAAGTAATAATAATCATTCCCTTCATAGGGAGGCGCCGCGTTGACTTCGAGCCAGGTCCAGCGATTTCTTTGGAGGTAGTACTGGATGGAAGGGTTAAAGCCCGCACCGACTCCCAGACGGATTTTGGCCGGGTGGGCGGCGTCCTTATCCTTGATTTCTTGCATATCCGCCAGCAGGGATTTCGTGTCGGCATCGGCCTTCCACTCGAACATTTTGGCCGTATTGGCTGTAAGACAAAAATGGCTGAGGGCGAGTGCCGTGACGATCCCCAAAAACGCCAGGGAGACGATCTTCAGGCCTTTTGTCAGCCGACCGAGATCGGAGAACAGGAATATCAAGAAGAGCATGAACAGAGGGATAAAAAACAAGCCCGTCCTTCCGAATAAATAAGCCGTGTTGAACAGGGCTCTTTGAACAAGAGTGGACGCGGAGGCGAGGAGCAAGACCGCCAGAAGGAATAATCCGGGCAGCCCATCGGCGGTGGATTTTTTCCGGACATAGACAAAGAGCACGATCAAAGCACAAAGAAGGGACAGACAAATGAAGGCGAAGACGGCCCGCTCCTGCCCTGCGAAATAGGCCCGTCCGTAGAAGGAACGATAGATGAGAGAATAGACCGTGTCCCAGATAAACCCGGTCTGTCCCCCGTTATAGAATTCCCCGGTTCTCCTTAAAAGATAAAAGGGGTAGCCGAGGAATACCCCGAGCGTTAGAGTCGTCCAGGCCAGGGGACGGAACTGTTCCAACGTGAGAATCTTCCATCGGCGCAGGAGACGGCCGACCCCGACCATCAATGCGGCGGCCAGGACGATGATCCCCGTGAAAAGGAGAATTCTCATCAGGAAAACCTGGAGATAATCCCCGTCCCCCTTCCAATTGATCACGGGCTTGAACATCGGGAACCAGGAACGTGGAAGGGATGTCGAGGCATAGCTGCTGAAGATGATGAATTTTTTGCGGGGCAGATTCTTGAACCTCTTGATGTCGGCGGCGTCATAGACGAATGTTTTGCCGCCGATCGAGATCTCGATATTCTGAGTCCTATCCAGAAGCGCGGGGAGACAACGGAATTTTATGGCTGAAAAATAGACCGGCTCGG
>JAPKZH010000287.1 GCA_026393905.1 Candidatus Aminicenantota bacterium | reverse complement strand
GACAGGCTCCCCTTTGGCGCTGGCGCCGACGACCGTCCGGCGTATGTCGTCGAGGCTCGTGAATTCGCCCATCGTCCGGACGAGGATGTCCGAATAGCGCTCGACGATGTTCCCGGCCGGCAGATTGAGGTTCTCGGCCCGCAGGGCCATGAGGATCTGGTCGAGGGTCAGGCCGCGGCTTTCGAGTGCGCCCTTGTCGACGTCGACGAGGATCTCGCGCTCGTCCATGGAGAAGACCCGGGCCGAGGCGACGCCGTCGATCCGCTCGAGACGGGGGGCGATCTCGTCCTCCATAATCGTCCTGAGCTTCATGGCCGGCAGATCGCTCGTGATGCCGTAAAAAATGACAGGGAACTGGCTGAAGCTGAACTTCATGACCAGGGGCTCGGCGGCCCCCTCGGGGAGGTACTGCTTGTAGAGGCCGATCTGATCGCGGACGTCCTGGGCGGCGAAATCGAGGTTCGTCCCCCACTCGAACTCTACGGAAATGACCGAAACGCCTTCCGAGGTCTGGGAGGTGACCTTTTTGACCCGGTTGACCGAGCTGACGACCTGCTCGAGGGGCCTTGTCAGCACGTTCTCGATGTCGACGGACGAGGCGCCCGAATAGGAGGTGATGACCGAAACGGTCGGGAATTCGAGGTCGGGGAACAAGTCGAGTCCCAGCCGGGTGAAGGAAATGGCGCCCAGGACGACGAGGATCATCGCCATCATGGACGTCGTGACTTTCTTCTTGACCGAGAATTCGGGGAGCTTCATTTCTTCACCTCTTTGAGGACCTCGATGGCCGCTCCCTCCTCGAGGCCGAAATTGCCTTCGACGATGGCCAGGTCGCCCTCGGCGAGGCCGTTGAGGACCTCGACCATGGTCGTATTCTGGAGGCCGAGGACGACATTCTTCTTGACGGCCTTGTTGCCTTCGGCGACGTAGACGTAGGAATTCTCAAGGACCGCGATCTGGGGAACGATCAGGGCGTTCTCATGGGACGCGACCTCGAAAACGAGGTCGCCGAACGTGCCCGGCCGCAGGGCCGCGTCGGGGTTGTCGATGACGACCTCGACGCCGAACTTTTTGTTCAGCGGGTCGGCGGTCTGGTTCACGACGCGCACAGTGCCGCGGAACTCGCGGCCGGGGAGGGAGCCGACCTTGAGGACGGCCTCCTGGCCTTTGCGGATGCGGCCGATGTCTTCCGAGGAGACGGCCACGGCGAGCTTGATCTTGGAGTAATCCATCAGGGTCAGGACGCCACCGGCCCCGCCGCCGAATCCGCCCATCATGGGGTTGATGACGTCGCCGACCTCCGCGTTCCTCGAGGCCACGACACCGGCGAACGGCGCCTTCATGATCGAGACGTCGAGGGCGTGCTGGGCAAGGTTGAGACCCGCCCGTGCCTGCTCGAGCTGGGCGGCTGCGGCATCAAAGGCCAGCTGGACCTTCTCGCGCTGCATCTCGGAGACGGCGTTCTCCTTGATCAGGCGGTCCATGCGCTCCTTGTTGCGGAAAGCGTCGGCGTAACCCGCCTCGGCCACGGCGACGCCGGCCTGGGCCTGCTTGAGCTGGAGCCGAATGGACTCGGTCTCGAGCTCGGCCAGGAGCTGACCCTTGGCCACACGGTCGCCTTCCTGGACATGGATAAGGGCGATCTTGCCGCCCACTTCTGGCGTAATGTTGATTTTGTTCCAAGCTTCGAGCGTGCCTGTATAGGTCAGTTTCTCGGAAATTTTCTGTCGAACCACTCGGACTACTTTGACGGGAGCAGCGCCATAAGCCTTCGTCTTTGCTGTATCCTCTTTTTTAGCTCCCTGGCAGGCGAAAAGCGCACCTAAAACCATGCCGCTGATAAGAGTTTTGACAACGATCGATTTTTTCATCGCATTCCTCCGTTATTTCACTTCGTCTTTATCCCAGCCGGATCCGATGGCTTTTTCGAGCTGGGCCAGGGCCGTGGCGTAGTCGTAAAGGGCTTGGGAATAATTCGTTTTGGCCTGGGTCAAGGCCACTTGGACCGAACTCACGTCCAGGTTTGTGGCCAGACCCTCCGCATAGTTCAGCTCGGCGATCCGGACGGCTTCCTGGGCTTGCTCCACGTTTTTCTCCTGAGACAGGAGCGATTCCTTAGCCTGTTGCAAGTTCAGAATGGCCTGTTGGACTTCAAACTTGACCATCTCCATGAGGCCCTTCTGGCTGTAGTCCAGCTGTTTCATCATAGCCTTCGTCTCGCCGACTTTGGCCGAGTTGGAAAATCCATTGAAAATCGGGATGGACATGACAAGGCTGATGGAATAAAAGCTTTCCCAGTTGTTCTTTTTGAAATTGAAGGTGTCGGCCCAATAGTTAAAGGCACCCCCGACAGCAAGTGTCGGAATGTAGGCCGCCCGCGCCATTTTTAGCATTTCCGCCGCCATTTGCTTCTGGTACGCGAGCTGGATGAGTTCCGGACGGCTGGCCAAGGCCTCGGCCACGTTGGCATCCAGCTTTGCCTCGAACTCCTGGAAGCTCAATGACCCTTTGATCTCCACGGGCTGGTTCAAGTCCAGGCCCGATAGAGTTTTGAGGCCCAGTTCGGCTATGCTCAAGCCATTCTTGGCCCGGATCAATTGAGGTTTCAGGTTGGCCGCCTGGACCTCCGATCTCAAAAGGTCAAACTTGGAAGCCATGCCGACTTCATAAAGATTTTTAACGTTCTTGAAATGCTTGTCCGCCAGGGTGACGGCTTCCTCAGAGACTGCCACGAATTCCCTGGCCAGGAGATAGCCGTAGAAGGCTTTTTTGACATTGAACACAGTTTCCTGCCGGGACTGACGGATGGTCTCTTGGGTGGCCGCGAGGTTGAGGTTGGCCTGCTTAAATCCGGAGATGAGCCGGCCGCCGGTGAAGAGCGGCACCGATAAGGTAAGGGCGAATTGATAGTTTCGGGTAAAATCGATCTTGACTCTCTGCGGAGGCTGCCCGGGAATGAAAGAAGGGAACTCCAAGGTAAAGACCTTCTTGTCCAGGACATTCGTGCCCAGGGCATTGAGGCTCGGGAAAAAATTGGAGACCGCCTCTTTCACCCGATAGCTCGCTTCCTCTTCCTTGGCTTTCTCGGCCAGATAGAAGGGATTCTGCTGGAGCGCCAGCCGGATGCACTCGTCCAGCGTTAAGGCGATCTTTTCCTGAGGATAAGAAATTGCCGCGACGGTGAATATCAAGGCCAGAATGATCAGGGCCTTTCCCACGCTCTTCATTTTGATTCTCCTTTTTTCGAGGCTTCTTTATTTTCGATCCCATGCAGAATGAAATTTTCGAGATGGTCGATATCCTTCTCGATGTCGGGCTTGGACTCATTCCAGAGTTTTTCTTGAAAGTATCCCTGGATAACCGCCCCTAAAAAGGTCACGGCCGCATCGGCGTCTATTTTGCGGAACTTGCCCGAGCCGATTCCCTCTTGGAGGATGGCCTTGACACGATCGTTGATGAGCCCGCGTTTCGCCCTAATTTTTTGGATAAATCGCCGTTCGGCCTCGGATGTCCATTTGTTGCCCGGCGTGACAAAGGCCTGCATCAATTTCATAAACGACCTGTCCATTATGAACACCTTGGAGATGTTCTCTTTACCCGCGTAGAACCGGAAGGCCAGCCGAACCGACTCCAGTAATTTTTGTTTGGCGGGCTTATCGCTGGCCTGGATAGCCACCAGCCCAACATCCAGGTCCTCGAAAAAATGGATCAAGATCTCGAAAATGAGCTCGGCCTTGCTCCGGAAATAGTGATATAGCGTGGCCTTGGAAAACTGGGCTTCTTTGGCTATATCGTCCATGGAGGTAGCGCTGAAGCCTTTCCGCAAAATCACAGCCTCGGCGGCATGGAGGATCCCCTCCCTGTTTTCCTGCCGCCTCTGCCGCTCCCGGGCATCCCGCAGGTCCTTTTTTTTCATGGCTAAACTTCCAAGTCCAAATATAATACTTCATAGTTTAGTCGTTAAACTATAAAGTAAACTTGAATAGATTAGCAAGTGGAGGCGGGCTTGTCAAGAGGGAAGGCTCGGGTTGGAGTTCCAGTTGAAATTGAAAAAAATTCAAGAAAAGAGTTAAAATTGGATTCTATGAGACGGATCGCTGGTTTTCGACGAATCTCGCTCGTCTTTCTGGCGGGACTATGCTTGTCATTTCCCGGCCTCTTCATCGCCCAGGATCAAATAAAACCGCCTTGGTGGGAGGTCAAAATGACCATCACCGTCCAAGGCGAATACAGACAGGATGCCAGGGAGGTTATGCATTCCGGGACCTATGCCTTCACCATCGTCTGGACGGGCGCCATGGAAAAGGACCCCGATGATTTTATCCTGTACCACAACAGCTACGAGCTGGCACGCTGGCAGGCCGAGGAGCGGGCCGCTTATCCCCAGGAGATTAGAACCCTCACCACCCAGGATTTTCCGGACAAGCCTGAGCTCAAGGTCAACTATGTCATAAAAAAAGACGGCGGCCTGTATTTTGATTTTTTCATCAAGGGCTTTGAGGCGCCTCTCAGCCCGGCCCCGGAGCATTTTTCTGTCCAGATGCCGGCGTCCGAAGAGAATGCATTGGGCCCTGCGGGAGGCAGCTACAATCCTCATGTCCAGACCGGATCGAACAAGGTCTTTCTGGAAGAGAAACAATTCGAAAAGGCCTCACTGGAAAAAAATTTTGCCTGGACCTGGAAATACCAGGCATGGGTTCAGCAGATGGATAGATCCATCTTCCAGTCCAACAGCCACAAGGTCCAGGTCAAAGTATTCATTGCGCCCCGCAAGTAGTCCTGCCGGAGAAACCCTGACTATCTTTTCCCGCCCGAGACGGATCAGGCCCGGGGATGAAACCTGTCATAGATGCGGCGGAGCCGCTCCCGGCTGACGTGTGTGTAGATCTGGGTCGTTGTGATCTGGCTGTGTCCCAACATGAGCTGGACGGAGCGCAGGTCCGCCCCTCGTTCCAGAAGGTGGGTGGCGAACGAATGGCGCAAGACATGCGGGCTGATCTTCGGGGACAGCCCGGCCTGACGGGCATATTGGCGGAACAATTTCCAGAAGCCTTGACGGGTGAAACGGTCCCCCCGCCGCGTCAAGAAAAGCACATTCACCGGCTCCCGCATCAGCTTCGGCCTGGCATCATCCAAGTATTTCTTGACGGCCTCGACCGCCGACTTTCCTATGGGGACGATGCGTTCCTTGCCTCCTTTGCCGCGGCAAAGAAGGAAGCTGTCCTTGAGATGGATGTCCGCCATCCTCAGCGTGATGAGCTCGGAAACCCTCAGGCCCGCGGCGTACATAACCTCGAGCATCGCCCGGTCCCGGATGCCGCGAACGTCCGTGGTGTCGGGCTGCTTGAGGAGCGACTCCACTTCGGCGACCGTCAGGAATTTCGGCAGCGAGATCCAGGCCTTGGGGGACGTGAGGTGAACGGTCGGGTTTTTTTGGAGACGTCCGTCCAGGTTCAAAAATTTATAGAACGATTTGAGGGCGGAGATCAGCCGGGCCAGCGATCGCGCCGACAAGCCCGACAGGCTCTGGTGGTGGATGAAGCGGACGAGGTCCGTTTCCCGGGCGTCGGGCCAGGAAATTTTTTCCTTCTTCAGGAACAGGAAATATTTCGCCAGGTCCCTGGCATAGGACTGGATTGTGTTGACCGAAAGCCCCTTCTCGACGGACAGAAATTCCAGAAAAAGAGTGAGGATGTCCTCTGGCGGAGGCTGAGGAGGAGTCATGTGAAGAAGGGGTTGCTAATTCTCTCCTGCCCCACCGTCGTCAGGGGGCCGTGACCGGGAAGAACGATCGTCTCATCGGGCAGCGTCATGATCTTTTCCGTGATCGATTGTTCGAGCTGTTTCTGAGATCCCCCGGGAAGGTCGGTCCGTCCCACCCCTTCCATGAACAGCGTGTCTCCCGAAAGGAGAAATCCATCTCCCAGCAGGCTGACGCTGCCGGGCGAATGGCCGGGTGTATGAAGAACGCGGAGCACGGAATGGCCGATCTTGATCTCGTCGCCGTCATTCATGAAATGGTCGGCGGGCGGCGAATCCGTAGCCCCTAAAAAGAGGCTCAGCTCGAGCTGCTGGGTCTTTCCCAGCATCGGGTTATCGCCGGCATGAATATAGATCGGGATGCCAAATCTCTCCTTGATATTCCGGTTGGCGCCGGTGTGGTCGATATGGCCGTGGGTGTTGATGAGGATGATCGGCTTCAGCTCTTCTTCCGTGATCTCGGGGAGGATCCGCTCCGGCTCGGCGCCGGGGTCCACGATCGCGCATTCCCTCGTTTCTTCGCAATAGACCAGGTAGCAGTTGGTCTCCAGGGCGCCGACGACGATCTCCCGGTATTTCATCTCTCTTCCTGAAATTATCATAATTCGTTCAACCGCCCTAGTCAACTCCCTTCTTTTCTTGTTTTTTAGCCGGGGAAACAGATATAATCGGGCCGATGAATGGCGCGCCCTGGCAGCTTCAAATCGTCAAACGGTCCCTCAAGAAAAAAGAAAAGCTCGACCTGATCCGGAAATATGTCCGGGTTGCGCCGGAGGATGTCCTGCTCGACCTTGGCTGCGCCCAGGGCATTCTCAGCTATTTTCTCCGCGAAAAGGGGGGCTTCTGGGTCAGCACCGACCTGGATTTTACGAATCTCAGATCCAGCAAGGCCCTTCTCAGGAAGAATTTTGTTCAGATGGGCGAGGAAGCCCTGCCGTTCTTGAACGGCTCTTTCAACCAGGTCGTATGTCTCGATTATCTGGAGCATGTCGATAACGATGACCTTACTCTCCGGGAGATCAGCCGGGTTCTCAAGGCCGGAGGCAAGCTCGTCTTGATCACGCCCCACTCGGGGAATTTTTTTATTCTGCAGAAGATCCGGCCGGCCGTCGGCCTGAAGCTCGAATTCTATGGCCATAAGCGCGAAGGCTACGGCCTCCCTGAGCTTGCGGCAAAATTGCGGAGTGCCGGCCTTCGCCTCGAAGGCCATAAGACATATTCGCGCTTTTTTACCGAATTCCTCGAGCTCATTCTGAACGCCGCTTATGTCAAGAGGCTTTCGAAAAAGCCCCAGGCAAAGCTCAGGGACGGGCATATCCGGCCTTCGACCGCGGATGAATTCACGGCACAGACGGGGGCCTTCAAGCTCTACAAGCTCGTCTATCCTTTAATCTGGCTCATCAGCCGGCTGGATAGGCTTCTCTTTTTCCAAAGGGGTTACGCCATCATGGTTTGGGCAAGGAAGGGGTGAAAACGAAGAACACTGTCATTGCGAATCCTGAAATGG
>JAPKZH010000210.1 GCA_026393905.1 Candidatus Aminicenantota bacterium | reverse complement strand
GTTTATGAGGAACGGCTGGGGATCGGCGGCAGGCTCATCGATCCTCTGGATGCAGTGGCATTGCTGTTTGAGATCCACAGGCAGGAAGGCGGGTGTGGGAGTGCGGGTGAAAGGCCGAACCACTTATTATCGGCCGACAGCTTTTTCCCGCTGGGTATGAAAATCTATCACGACCTCGAAGAGCTATGCCTGGCCGGGGCCCGGACAAGCGATATCCGCGAGCTGGACCTGAGCCGCGAGTTCGAAGAAAAGATCTCGCCCGAAGCGCGGGGTAGGCTCCAATCCCTGGCGGCTTTTTATGAAAAGTTTTATGCGGTGGTAGGGGAGCGGGGATATTCCACGCCGGGATCCCGGTCCAGGGCCGTGCTCGACGGGCTGAGGCCGGAGCTATTTACCGATATCGAAAAAATCATATTCGCCGGTTTTTATTCGCTGACAAAAGTCGAGCGGCAGATCATCCGGACCATGATGAATTGGGAAAATTGCTCGCTTTTGCTGATGAAGGGCAGGGGACTGGAGTCGCTGCTGGCAGAGCTTGGCCCGGAGGGGGTAGCGTTGATCGAGAGGGCGCAAGAAGAGATTGAGCCGGAAATCGAATTCTATAAAAGCCCCGACACGCACGGTCAGATCTTCGCTTTCAATAAGGCGATGGAGGATAAACTTCGGGGCGGGGTGGGGCTCGACGATAAACAGGCGGTAATTTTGCCCGCCGCGGAAACGCTCTTTCCGCTTTACCAGCAAACCCTCACGGCGCTGGGCGATGATAAATTCAACATCTCCATGGGCTATCCGCTGTCGCGGACGCCGATCTATACATTTTTCGACCAGTTGATGGAGCTCGTCCAGTCCCGCGACGAGGACGGCCGCCTGTATGGACCGCACTATCTGCGGTTTGTCCTGCATCCGTACACGAAAAATATCTATTATCCGGCGGTGACAGGCACGGCAACGGGAGCGGGGTCAGAGGAAAAGCGGGCCGACCTGACCCGCATCCTTTTCCACGCCATCGAAGGCGAGATGACCCAGGGGCGGCGCAGGACGAAGTCGTTCTGGAAGCTCGACGAGATCGAGGGCGACGCGGCGGTAGGCGAAGCCGTCGAGGAAATGCTCAAGGGCGTCGAGAATCCGCCGGATCCGGCGAGCCTGATGGAACACCTGCGCTCGATCCACGCCAACACCATCGGGCTGTTCGGAGAGATCCGGAACGTCGGCGATTTCGCAGCGAAGATGGCCCGCGTCCTCGATTATGTCTATGAGAACAGCACGGCCCGGCTGCATCATTTCTTCCATCCGTTCGCGGAAGCGTTCACGCGGCAGCTCGACGGGCTGGGGAAGTCGCTGCTCGAGGGGATGGAGTTTGAGGACAGGGGTGGATATTTCAATTTATTCCGGAAGGTGGTCGCGTCGGGGACCGTGCCTTTCGAGGGGACGCCGCTCCGCGGGCTTCAAGTGCTCGGATTCTGGGAAGCGCGATGCATTCCTTTCGAGGACGTCTCGATCATGGACGTGAACGAGGACGTGCTGCCGTCATTCAAGCGGGAGGACACGCTGCTGCCGTTTGCGGCCCGGAAACGGCTCGGTCT
>JAPKZH010000471.1 GCA_026393905.1 Candidatus Aminicenantota bacterium | reverse complement strand
AGCGGAAAGCTGGGCGTCACGAACACGATCGCGGCTATCTATGCTCAGGACTACCAGCCCGACGGTGAGACGGACGAGCATCCGGATTTCTCCATCTTCCGCCTAAAGCACGCCCTGAAGGATGATTCCTATATCGGCGGCTTCTACACAGCCCGGGATGTCCGGGGAGGCTTTAATCGCGTCGTCGGGGGCGACGGCCGGATCCGGCTCAGCCAGACGTCCGTGGCCAGCTTTCACCTCTTTGGCTCGTTCACCAAAGTCCCCGGGGACCGAGACGTCAACGGCGGCCATGCCCTAGCCCTGGATTACGTCCTCGATAACCGGAAGGTTTCACTGGACATAGGATATCAGGATATTTCCGCGGATTTCAAGGTCGATACCGGCTTCCTGGAGCGAACGGGATTGAGGCGGCTGGCCGGGTTCGCTATGTACAGGTTCTATCCGAAATCGAAATTCTTCCAAAGGATCGAGCCTTTCTACTGGTGCTATCACCTTTACGACACCGCTTCGAACTTGCTCGAAACCTTCAACCTGTTCACTCTGCGCTTCCAGCTTCCGGCGAGCACCCAGTTTCGCCTCGAAGGCATCCTGGCCAACGAAGTTTATGAGGGGCGGCAGTTCGGGAAGAGCGGGTTGGGCTTTCAACTCAACTCTCAGCTCACCAAGAAGGTTTATATCGAAGCCCGCTACCGCCACAAGGGTACCATCTATTACGATCCCGAGGCCCCTTATCAGGGCGACGGGAACGTGGCTACCGCGGCGTTCGAGTACCAGCCGACGGAACAGTTCGACTTCATGCTCGACCTGACCTACTCTGATTTTTATCGCACACGATTCTGCGCAGCTTCAATACTTTTCAGATCAATAAATACCTGTTCCTCCGGGGCATCCTGGAATACAACACTTACCGCAAGCGGATGACACTGGATACGCTCGTCTCCTTCACTTATATCCCCGGGACCGTCGTCTATGTCGGCTATGGGTCCGCCTTCGAAAAGATCCGCTGGACGGGCGACGAGTACCTGGACAGCCACCGCTTCCTGGAGACCAAGCGCGGCTTCTTCTTCAAGATCAGCTATCTTTGGCGGTGGTGAGGCTATACAGACGCTTCCGGGTTTGCTTTAACCGTCAGCTCGGACATTCCTGCGTTCAACAATAAACTGAAAGAGAGCGGGCTATGGGGTATCTCCATAAACCTGGCCGTCAGAAGCGCGCCCCCTAAAAGAATCGATGTTGAGGCCCCGCCGCTAGAGTCAATTTGGAGGGGAAGATCCTTTCCCCTTAAAACTCTCTATAAATGGTTCTATCAACTGCCCGCCAAAAAAGGCAAAAAAAAGGGAGGAGGTTGCCCTCCTCCCTTTGCCTCGTCAGTTAGAGCTTTAGAAGACGTAACGCAGGGAGAACCGGAAAACTCTCGTCAGGTTGCTGATGCTCGAGACTGTTCTGTTGGTGAAGGTTGAGGCCGCAGCGTATGTGCCGGTGGCCACGCTGTTATCCGTGGGCCTCCAGGTTCCGCCGGGATTCGTGGTGTAGTTAGGGTAGAAGTTGCCGAGCAGGTTATAGACGTCGAGATAAATGGAGAAGGTGCCGATTTTTTTAAAGCTGAAGTCTTTCTCCAGCCGGAAATCGATGTTCTGATACGTGTAGTTTCTCCGGATGCCTTGGGGTTCTATATTGACGGTGTAAGACGGGGCGCGGCTGAGGTCGACGCCGTTGGCGTTGGCCCAGGCCGTGGGGGCATACACGGTGACGCTTCTCTGCCACGGGGTTCCGGTATAGAAGTTGTAATAGAACGAGGAAAGGATTCCGAAGGGCAGGTTGAAGGTGCCGTAGAGTTTGATGACCAGGTCCCGGTCTTCTCCCGGCAGCCGTCCATCGTTGTTGACGTACCAGTTGGCATTGTTCCCCGGCAAGGCGTAGCCCCAGATGTTGTTGTAATCGCCGGCGATATTGCCCCAGGTCTTGGAGATGGTCACGGACCCGCCGACCTGCCAGCCGTTGGTGAAGCGCTTGTCAAAGGTAATGTCCACCCCGGAATATTTCCGGTAGGCGTCGGGAATGTTGGTCAGCATGTTGAGCAATTGGGGAGCGCTGGACTTCAGGAAGTACATGGTCACGGTTTGGGCAGGAAATTGGTTGATGGCCGGGACCGTGGTCGTAAAGGGCACCCAGTAGCCGCTGTCGGGCTTGTAGAAGAATGAGCTCGTGTTGAAATCGTAGAGAGCGTCGTCGATGATGTTATTCTTTTTCTTGTACAAGTAGCCGACGCCGATCCTGAAGTTCGGAAAGAGCTCGTGGTCGATCCCGAGAGTGATCTGATCGTCATAGGTCGCCTTGAGGTTCTTATCGGCCAATCGACTCCAGTACTCCCTGAGCTTTACGAGAGGGCTGGTCGACCAGACGCCCTTGTAAGCGTCTATGCCGGCTTCATCGGGCACTCCGTTGCCGTTGTTGTCCCACCAGTCGAACGTGTAACTGCTCAACCGGAGGGGATTGTAGCTGACAATAAAGGAGGCGAAGAGCCAATCGCTGAACCGTCCCATGTGGAGCTTGAGGGCCGTCCTCCCGTCTCCAAAAAGGTCATAGGTGATCCCCAGGCGCGGTGCAAAAAGGTCCCACTTCACGAAGGGATCCACGCCCTGCTGGCTGACCTGGTCAAAAAGATTAGTCCCGAAGTCTGGATACATAGTGGCTTGGCCGACAGAATAGGCGATACCTCCGGTTCGGGCTTTGTTCATCTCGGGGATCCAGCCTCTCGTATAGTCGTAACGGAGGCCGAAGTTGACGGTCAGCCTGTTCTTGACCGTCCAGGAATCCTGAAGATATCCGGAATAGCGCAGGCCCCGGGATTTCGCCATCGAATTTTCCCGGGTCGTCCCCATGAAGTACAGGCCGATTTGACCGTCGCCATGGAGCGGATCGGGACCGCTCAGGCCATAGAGGCCCCGCCAATAATAGGGACTGCCGTTGTACCAATACTGGATAAGCGGGTTTTCCTGCCAGTCGGACCAGTTGCAGGCGACCGTGTTGAGTTCCAGACCGGCTTTGACCTCATGGTCGCCTCCGAGGAAGTTGTCCTGGAAGCGGGTCAGGTGGATGGAAGACTGGACGGTCGGACGTCCGATCCACTCGTTGGTCCTGTCTCCGGTGCCGAACCAGTAATATGTGAACCTGTCGTAGTTGTGGGCGACCGTGTTCAGGTCGGCTCCGGTCTGGGAAGGATCGGGCAGCTTAAGCATAGCAGAGACTTCGAGGTACCCGACCCGGGCCTCAATAAAAGTATTTGGGTCGATGATGTAGGTGACTGATCCGAAAGCGTTGGTATTGGCCCACGGATCGTCGGTGTATGTACAGTCGAAAGGCATAAAGATTCCGTTCGCTCGGGTGTTGGCGTAGGCGGCTCGATAATTGCCGTTGAAGGTGACTCTCAGGTTTTTGCTCGGCTGGAACGTCAGCTTGCCAAAGCCTCCCCAGTTCCAGTTCTTGCGGTTGAAGTCGGTGTAAGTCACGCCCTTGGGAGACGTCCACGGCACAAACCCGCTCCGGGTTTCTGAACGGCCGTAGCGTCCGTTTGTGAAGAACCAGAGCTTGTCTTTGAAAATCGGACCGCCGAAGCTCCCGCTAAAGTCATAGCTGAAGACGTTCACGTTCGGCCGTGCCAGCCCCATGGCCCTGAGCTGGTCCTCGGGGACGACGATGGTCGTCCACGGCTCCCGGTTCAAGAAGGTCTGGAGAAGACCTGTGAATTTGTTCCCGCCCGACCTCGTCACGGCGTTGACGTAGCCGCCGGTGGCGATCCCCACTTCGGCCGGCATTCCGCCGGTCATGACCTGGACTTCCTCCATCATGTTGAAATCGACGTTGGCCCCCAACTGGGCGTTATCGGGGTCGTTGGCGTAGAGGCCGTCGACGTGGTAGATCGTGTTGGCGGCCGTTCCACCCTTAATGCTGCTCGCAGACACGACCCCGGGAGCCAATGTGACAATCGTCCCCAGGTCCCGGGCAATGGGAATGTTCTGCAGCAAGTCGGACCTGAAGTACTTGGCTACGGTGGACGATTTCACGTCGACGACAGGAGACGCGGCGACAACGGTCACCTGTTCCTCGATCTTGGTCGGCGTCAATTCGATATTCAGCGTCACGGTGGCGTTCAGGCCGACATAGATGTTCTCTCTTTTTATCGTCTGAAATCCCTGAAGCGCTGCCGTCAGCGAATATACCCCGACACGAAGAAGAGAAAGGCGGAAGGCGCCGGTTTCATTCGTCACTGCCGTCTGAGTACCCATGATGGCCGGGCTCGTGACCGTGATGGTGACTCCGGGAAGTGTACTTCCTTCGGTGTCCTTTATGGTTCCTCTGATGGTCCCCGTGTCCTGGGTGGTGCCCTGGGCAAAGAGCGCTGAAACTAGAGCAACGCACAAAACGGTCACAAGTAGCATTTTGTATAATTTCATCTGTCCCTCCTTTGTCTATAGACCTGTTTTTTCCGTTTACAAACGATTTTTATGGGCTGCTACGTCATTGTCACCCCCTTTCATAGATAAAACAATTCCTTTGGAGTAGATATTCTCCCCCTCGAGAAGGCGTCGTTTTGAAAATGCCTTTTTCCAAGAGCCTCATCCCAACCTTTGTAAGACGGCCTTAACTGATATATAATATATTTATATATAAAATAAAATATATCTCTTTATTTGTCAAGTAGCTTTTTCGAAACTCAGTCGAAATATGAGGCCGAATTCCTTTTCAGGGTAAAAAAGGGGCAGTGAATTTTTTCGCGATGGCCATGATCCAAATTTTCCCAGGAGATTCGTTGTGCTATTATTTTTCAAAGCGAATGAAATACTTTATCAAAAGGAGACTCCATGAAAACGAAAAGGGTCACTCTTGAAATCCTATTGGCGTTTGTTTGTCTCGTCTTTGTTTTTGAAATCCATGCCGACGGACAAGAGTTATTCAATGAAAACCTATTGAATAATTTCATTTATCGAAACCTTGGCCCCTACAGAGTTGGTGCCCGAATCTCGGACATCGCAGTTCCCGAATTCCCTGCTAAAAGCCATCTGTATACATACTACGTGGCCACCTGGACGGGCGGCCTCTGGAAAACGACGAACTCCGGGACGACCTTCGTGCCGGTCTTTGACGATCAGAGCAAACAGACGATCGGAGATGTCACCTTGGCTCCGTCGAATCCGGAAATCGTCTGGGTCGGAACCGGGGACGGATTTTGCTCCCGGAGTTCTAATGCCGGGGACGGCGTCTATAAATCCACGGACGGAGGTAAAACGTGGACAAACATGGGACTCAAGGATTCGCAACACATTCCGAGAATCGTCATTCATCCCAAGAACCCGGACGTCGTCTACGTCGCGGCCATGGGGCATCTCTATTCAGAGAACCAGGAGAGAGGGATCTTCAAGACAACGAACGGCGGCCAAACATGGGAAAAAGTCTTTTATTTCAATGAAAAGATCGGCGTCATCGATCTCGTCATGAATCTCCAGAATCCGAATATTCTCTACGCCGCCACGTACGATAAGCAAAGACTGCCCTGGATGTATGTCAACGGCGGACCCCAGAGCGGCATCTACAAAACCACGGACGGCGGAAAAACGTGGGCAAGGCTTGGGGGAGGGCTTCCCGGCGGGAGGATCGGCCGCATCGGGCTCGACCTCTGTCTCAAAAGCCCGGACATCGTCTATGCCGTGGTGGAAAACGCCAACATGCGTCCTGCGACCAAAAAGGAAATCGACCAGGACCAAGCTCGCGGCCTTCAGCCGCGGGAGCGGATGATCGGCGGAGAACTCTATCGGTCCGCGGACGGCGGCAAGACCTGGACGAAAATGAATTCCGCCGAAGACAATCCGAGCAGCAAGGGACCTTACTATTTCAGCCAGATCAGAGTCGACCCGAGCAATGATAAAAACATCTTCGTGACCGGGGTCTCTCTGGCAAACTCGACGGACGGCGGCAAAACGTGGAACGACCTCGATTGGCCTCCGAAGAGACTTTTTGCCAAGATGTTCGGCGACGTCCGGACGCTCTGGATCGACCCCCAGAATTCCGACCGGATGATCCTCGGCAGCGACGGCGGCATATTCATATCGTACGACGGCGGAAAGACATGCGACCATAACTACAACCTGCCGCTCGGGGAGAACTACGCTGTCGGCGTCGACATGGAGGAGCCCTACAATATCTACGCCGGCCTCCAGGATCACGAACTTTGGAAAGGTCCGAGCACCAGCGCCGACGGCCGGGGGATTACCCTTTTTGATTGGAAAGCCGTCGGCAACGGCGACGGTATGTTCACCCAGGTCGGCCCTAACGACAGCCGCTGGCTGTATACGACCATGCAATACGGGGGGCATTTCCGGGTGGATCAGAAGCTCGGATACAGGACGAGCATCGTGCCCGTCAGGGAAAAAGGCAAGCCCCCCTACCGCTTCATCTGGTGCACTCCCATTCACATCTCATTCCACAACAGCAACATCATTTACACCGGCGGACAGGTCCTGCTTCGGTCGCTGGATCGCGGCGACCACTGGCAAGAAATAAGTCCGGACCTGAGCACGAACGACACTTCGAAAATCTTCCCCTCTTCCGAAGGCGGCACCCCGGGCGGCATTCCGTTTTTTGCGATCTCCTCGATCTCGGAATCACCGCTCACTCCCGGAGTCATCTGGGTCGGGACGAGCGACGGGAAAGTGCAGGTTACAAGGGATAACGGCGCGACCTGGACAGACCTGGCGCCGAAAATCGCCGCCTTGGGAGGCCGGGAAGATTGCTACGTAAGCCGCGTTCGCGCCTCTTATTTTAAGGAGGGTACGGCCTACGTGGCCAAGAACGGATATCGGAACGACGATTTCCGGCCGTTCGTTTATAAGACCGAAGATTTCGGAGCGACCTGGACATCTCTTGCCGCAAACCTCCCCAATGAGCCGGTCAACGTCATTTTCGAGGACGCCAAGAATCCCAATCTTTTCTTCCTGGGCAACGACACGGGCGTTTTCGTCTCGATCAACGGCGGGAAGAATTGGCTGAAGATGAACAACAATATTCCCAATGTCCCCGTCCACGATCTCCTCGTCCATCCTCGAGAAAGCGACCTGGTCGTCGGATCCTACGGCCGCGGCCTTTTTGTGACGAACATCGCCCCCCTCCAGGAAACGAACGAGACGATGCTGGCCGAGGATGTCCATCTCTTCGCCATCAAGCCGAAAGTCCAGAGGGTCACCTGGGCTTTCGGAGCGAACGATTATTTATTCGGCGACCGTCATATCCTGACTCCCAACGAGCCGAACGGCGTCGTGATCAACTATTACCTGAAAAACAAAGCAGCCGGCAAAGTGAAAGTCACGGTCAGCGATCCCTTCGGCAAGGAACTGGCCTCGCTTGACGGCCCGACGAATTCCGGAATCAATACTCTAGTATGGGATATGCGGCCGGCAGGCGCGCGGCGGGAAGGTCCGGGGCCCGGTCCGGGACCAAGATCAAGGGATGTTCTGAGCCAATGGGTGCCGCCGTGCGAATACGTGATCGTTCTCGAAGTCGGCGAAAAAAAATCGACGCAGAAAGCCAAGATCACAAAGACCATAGG
>JAPKZH010000317.1 GCA_026393905.1 Candidatus Aminicenantota bacterium | reverse complement strand
GAGCTCAAGAACCGTCGATTTTTTTGACTTCTCCAGGTCCAGCCGGGTGATGACCGTGATGGAACTCGCGATCTCCTTGGCCGGCGTCTCGACGCGGGTTGCGCTGACGACGATTTCATGCCGAAGGACGGGGGGTGCGGTCTGGCCCTCCTTTTCCTGGCAGAGAGTGGGCGCGGCCAAGGGGAAGACGACCAGGACAAAAAGCAAGGATTTTTTGAACATGCTTCAAACCTCCGAAATTCCCCCGCTTTTTAACTTTTCAACAAAAAAAATGACCCTCTCTTCCTCCCGAAGAAGGGCTGACAAGGTTTAAAGCGGGTCTCCTGACTCTCGGATCATCCTCTTCCCGGGCCTTCCTCTCCCCATCCCAGGGGAAAGTGGCATTGACCGGGATTCGTCCCCGATTACAGTAGCGGGGGCTGTGTCCGTATCTCACGGACTTCCCTCGTCTTTAAACCTGAGTCTCGGTTATCAAAGACACAACAGAATTCTCTCTATATATAGACCATTGGATAGGGCTTGTCAATAAGGGCGGCTGCTTAAGCATCTCCGTCTGTGTGATTTTCTATCGGCGTCGGAATCGCCCCCGGCCCCCTGGGGAACCAGTCCCGGCGGTTCCCCCCGTCGGAAAGCCGACGGGGCCCCTCTCCGCTAGGGGGGCTCAGGGGCGATTCCAACGCCTCTTTATAATCACATATTTGGCGATACAAAAAAAAGGCTGCCTTCCCTTGTTCCGAGAGAAGGCAGCCTGTCAGAGGGAATGGATAGGGTGATAAATTGAATTTATCAGAAACTCCCTTAAAAGAGGAGGGGAAAAAAGGAGGTGCTTCCTGTTTTCAATCTCTGCTCCGTTGCCGGCCGTCGTCATTGGCTGATCTCGCTTCTCATTTATATATACGTAGCCAATAGCCAAAGAGTTGCATTTTTTTGTTGCGCTCGAAGCAGAAAATCAAAAAAAGGAATCCCCTCAAAGACGGCCGGGGAAGACAAAGCTTAGACTGACGGCCGCTGCGATCGCCCGGACTCCCGTATTCATCGCCCAAAATATAAGAAAATTTCAGTTCACTTTTTGAATTTTCGATCTCCCCCTTAAAATTATTAAATATATTATAACACACAAATGAACCTCAATGCAAGAAATTTTTTAATATTTTTCAAAAATTCTTTTTGCTGGGCGCAAAGAGCGGTTTTCAGGCGGGATGGGGGCCCGATTTGCCATATTTCCTGCCGCAATGGTCAAAAATCGGCCCTTGACAAGGCCCTTTTGACTCAAATCCGGGGTTTGAATAGAATAAAGAGGCCCGATACGGGGTTTTTTGTCCCCCTTTCAATCCCTCCTCCGGAAAGGCGAAAAGGGTCAAAGGAGACCGGTCATGGAGACAAAGCTATTTAGGCAGCATGGCCACCAGTTTGTCGACTGGGTGGCCGACTACATGGAAAATGTCGAAAATTATCCCGTGATGTCCCGGGTCAAACCGGGCGAGATCAGGGCCAAATTACCGGCCTGCCCTCCCCAGGCTCCGGAATCTATGGACAGCATCTTCCGGGACTTCAAGGAGATCATCGTCCCCGGCATCACCCACTGGCAGCATCCCGGCTGGCATGCCTATTTTCCCGCCAACAACAGCCCGGCTTCTATTTTGGCCGAGCTGCTGACCGCGGGCATCGGCGCCCAGTGCATGGTCTGGCAGACGTCGCCGGCCGCTGCCGAGCTTGAAGATGTCGTCCTTGAATGGCTTCGCCAGATGCTCGGGCTTCCCGAGGGGTTCGTAGGCGTCATCCAGGACACGGCCTCAACGGCCACGCTTTGCGCCCTTCTTTGCGCCAGGGAATGGGCCACGGATTTTGCCTCCAACGAGAAAGGGCTGTCCCTTCCCCTGGTGGCGTACGCTTCGCAGGAGACCCATTCGAGCGTCGAGAAAGGCGTCAAGATCGCGGGCTTTGGGAAGGAAAACCTGCGCTTGATCCCGAGCGATGATGAGTTTGCCATGATCCCTGAAAAGCTCGAGGAAGCCATCCTCAGGGACAAAGAAAAGGGGCTCCGGCCGGCCTGCGTCGTGGCCACGATCGGGACGACCTCGTCGACGGCCGTCGATCCCCTGGCGGTCATCGGCAGGATCTGCCGGCGGCAGAATGTCTGGCTCCATGTGGATGCGGCTTACGCAGGGACGGCCGCCATCCTGCCCGAGAAACAGTGGGTCCTCGAGGGCAAGGAAGACATGGACTCTTTTGTCTTCAACCCGCACAAATGGATGTTGACCAATTTTGACTGCTCGGCCTATTTTGTCAAAGACGCCGGCCGCCTCGTCCGCACCTTTGAGATCCATCCGGAATATCTGAAGACCGGCGTCGATCCCCTGGTCAAAAATTACCGCGACTGGGGCATCCAGCTCGGCCGGCGGTTCCGGGCCCTGAAGCTGTGGTTCGTGATCCGCTCGTACGGTGTCGAGGGCCTGCAGGCGTTCGTCCGCGAGCATATCCGGCTGGCCCAGCTTTTTAAAGGCTGGGTGGAACGAGCCGGAAATTTCGAGCTCATGGCGCCCGTCCATTTCGGGGTCGTCTGTTTCCGCCTGAATGACGGCCGGGATGAGAACGCTCTGACCCAGCTCAACAAGACATTGATGGAACGGCTCAACGCCACGGGAGAAATTTTTTTAACCCACACGACGCTGAGGGGGAAGTACACGCTCCGTTTCGTCATCGGTCAGCGCACCACCGAAGAACGGCATGTCCGTCATGCCTGGGACCTGATTGCCTCAACCGCCGAAGAGCTGCTACGGAAATGAGATCGTCGGCGCCGCTTGAAGCCGGGGGATCGGAGGCAAGGAAGCCCAGGATTCCTTCCTGATCGCGCTTATTTCTTCGGCCTATACAGCCCGTCTGTGTTGGCTCCGAGCAGGCCGGCCTTGACCAGATCCTTATCCGCTCCCTCGAGGTTTCGAATCTGCCCAGTCGTCACGACCTTGTAATGCCTGGCCCGGTTCAGGGCATCGCCGATAAAGCTGACGTCCCTGTCCGTTGTCATCCACGCGTCTTTATCAAAGCGCCTCAGATCGAACGGCCCGGAATATTTGCGCAGGGTTTTTTCGCCGATAGAATTATAGAAGACGTCGAAATACGACATCATCAACTCGCGGATGGTGCGATAGACGGGCTCGCGGAAGCGGAGCACGGTGAAGTTGGACTTGGCTACGCATCCCCAGGCGCCGTTCCGGCGGAAGACGGCCAGGATATGGTCGTCGTCGTTGACGGCCCGCATATCGACGAGAAGGGGCGGATGCCCGATCCGGCGCAGCGCCGCCGCGGCAAACAAGGCCCCTTCAAAGCAATTGGCTTTTTTCTCTTTCATTACAAAGCGCGGCGAGGCCGTTCCCGGCTCAGGATCATAGGCCAGCTTGTTAAGATAACGCTGGATTTTTATCGGCGTATTCAATTTCTTGAACAAGACAAGCTCGCTTTTTGTCCAACGCATCGGGCCAGTCACTCCGCTCATATTTTAACGCCTCTCCGGAATGGCTGAAGCGACCATAGAGGGTTTAGCCTTTCCGAGCCGCCTTTCGAGGGTACCCGCTTTAGCGGGCGCCGAGAATGTCTGAGCTTCAATAATAAATCGAAGATGCCGCGATGTGGCCAAGGACATCCTTTTTAGGTGCTTCCTTGCCAGCGAGACACGCAGGCGCCGAGAAAGGCGCAGCGAGGGAACGGCGTTAAAAACCCGACCGGGAGCGAGGCCATTCCGGAGAGGCGTTTCATTTCTGCGGCTCTGTGCTCCACGTGAGCTTTCCATCCGGGTCGACGAAACGGACATAATACCCCCAGCCGCCGGCGCCCTGCAAGACCTTCACCAAAACCTTGTTCCATCCTTTCCTGAGGCTCACCTTCACGCTGTCCTGGTCGGGATAGGCGCCGCGGTAGGCAGGATTGGAATGGACAAGCTCGTCGTTGAGCCAGATCCGGACCGCGTCGTCGCTGCCGAGGAGGATGTAGGTCTCGACCGGCCCGGGGGAAAAAACGTGGCCGAGGGCGTAGACAACGACCTGCTCGTTGGGCTTGATGAGCTCGGTCAGCCGGACATACCCGCTCGGCTCGGCCTGAATCTTTCTCCAGGCGACTTCCTGATTTCCTTTCCCCGGATATCTTTTATCGAGAGCGGTTACTTTTTCCGGCGGATAGGCGGTGTAGAGACTATCCATATCCGGAGCATCAAAGGGGCCGATCAGGTTCCATTCGGTGATGAACTTGCGCGAGGCAGGAGTCAATCCGAAGCCGAGAAACCCGAGGTCCATTCCTTGCCCTGCTGCGGACTTGCCCGCGACCTGGATGAGGACCGTATTCCGACCTTCCCGCAGCAGGATGTCTTTGAGGGTCATTCGGCCGAATTCCTTGTCTTTAGCCAAGCCCTCGAAGACGGCCGGCTCGAATTTCGGCTGGGATTGGCCCGGATCGAGGATTGCTGCTCTCAGGTTTCCCATGGCCGGACCCTTGAGAAAATAGAGATCGATGTTGTAGCGTTCGCTGATTTTCACGGGGATCGTGAGCTCGGCGGTGCTTTCGGGTTTTTCCCGTTCGGTCATGAGCACGGGATAGCGGGAGCCGTCCGGGCCATAATGGGACGTCAAGGACTGAGCCAGCTTTTCGGCCGCGAATTGCAGGCCTTTTTCCTTGTCTTCAAAAACGGAGACGGCCATGCCCTTCCTTTCTTCCCACTTGGGAAGGATGAAGTTTTCCGGCGTTTCCATGGCATAAGGAAGTCGGGCGGCGACAGATGGCAGAGCCGGGAATGTCTTGTGCGGCTCGGCCTGGTACCAGTAGGCCGTCGAGGAATAATAGTCGGAGCGGTCATTGGCATGACCGTGCTCGATCGTCACACGGATGGACTTCTGAAACGGGATCGGGTCGGGAACGTGGAAGCGGTAGACCGTGGCTTTGGAGCCGGCCTGATAGTCCTCTTCCTGGAGCGGACAGCCGCAAAAAGGGTGTTCGGCCTCCCGCATTCCCCAGGCATCGGAGAAGTAATCTTCCGAGCCCGTGCCGTGAAGAGAAGGAAAGGTTTCTCCGTCCACATAGATCATGTCATCGCCTTCGCCCCACCATCCCATAGCCCGCTGCAGAATGCTGAGGTTGCAGCCGACGTAATGGCCGCGGCCGGAGGCCTCGAGGATCAGGTAGTTTTTCCCGGGCTCGCAGGGTATTTCCTGGCGGTATTGGGCATGGAAGCGAGGCGTGTCGGCGGCGAGATCCTTGAGTTCCCTATAGTCCACGTAATAGTAAAAAGCGGGGACGGTTTGTTGACCTTCGTTGGTGACGGTGATCCTGGCCGATTGCCTGAAGGGCATATACCAATAGCAATTCTTGGCCCGGCCTTCCGAGGAACAGGTGATCGGAATCGAGCTGAAGTTGCGGTTGAGGCCGTGGCCGACGCCGAAGAAATCCCCGATGGGGACTTCGACGGACGGATCCTGCTCCCCGTCCCAGAACATGCGGAGGACGAGCTTCCGGCCGTAAAAAGGCTCGGCGGCGATGGTCACCCAGATGTGGTGGATGGCGCCGGAACCCTTGATGTCGGCGAGGACTGCGGTCTGGCCGGCTTCGATGGTCAAAGAATCTTTGTTCCCGCCCGTCCGGTCAAAAGAGGAGATGCGCTTGCTGATATAATCCTGCGGCTGCCCCAGCTTTCTCAGCATGTCCTGGCCGGCCAGCCAGACCTCTATGAGAAAAAACAACAAACATGAAGCGATTGCCAAGGACATAAGTTTTTTTTGCCGCATCATTGTTAGACTCCTTTAACCGGAAAAATTAGGCCTCAACCGGGGGCCCAAGAGACAAAGGGTGAACGAGATACGGTGCGGGTGGCGCGGACCGGGGCGCCCCGGCGCCCGGAACCGAGGAAAATTTGGGGACAGGTACCGAATTCAGAAATTCAACCATATGTCCCCCAAATTTATCAGTGAGGACGCGGGGGCTGGTCGGTGACAGGACCCACACCACTGCGTTCTCAAGCGTCTTACTTGGGCTGGATTCCGGCCTTCTGGATGAATCCCGGGCCCGGCGCGGCCTTCACTTTTTCTCTACCAGCCCTCCCCGAAATCCTTCTTAAAGGCATCACACAATTTCCGGCTCCAATTGTCCAGGGCGTCGAGCTTGCCCAGGAAGAATCTGAGCACGGGCGGTTCGGAGACAAACTTCAACCCTTTGATCAATTCCCGATTTTTATAGAGCCACTGAAGCCGGTCGATGATGTATTCGATATGCGAAACCGTGTAAACTCTCCTGGGGAGGGCAATCCTGGTCAGCTCGAGATCGGCATAGACTTCCTTCCCTTCTTTATCGCGGTCCGTGGAGATGGTGCCTCTTTCCATGGCTCTCACTCCGGAGGCGATATAGAGGGCGGCTGTCAAAGCGCCGGCGATATAATGCTCTTTTGGAATATGAGACACGAATTTCCGGGCATCGATGTGGCAGGCTAAACCGCCGGGAGGCGTCACGACCGGGATCCCCATCTCATCAAGCTTTTCGACGAAGTATTTGATCTGCTCGATGGAGCAGCCGGCCATCGAGGCATCGACCATCTCTCTCAATCCGACGGTCATCGCCCCGATCTCCCTCATCGACATGCCGCCGTATGTATAAAATCCTTCGTAGAACGGCAGCCAGGGTTCCAGCTTTTCCATCAATTCTTTTCTGTTGCTGGCGATGAATCCGCCTCTGACGCACGTATTTTTTCTTCCGCTGAGGTAGAAGATGTCGGCCAGGCTGCACATTTCTTTGACGATGTCGGCGACCGTTTTCTTCTCGTACGCTTTTTCCCTCTTCCAGATGAAAAAGGCATTCTCCGAAATCAAACTTCCGTCCATGACCAAGAATAGGCCGTTCTGATCGCAGATCTTTCGGACCTCTTTGAGGTTTTCCATAGAGAACGGCTGCCCGCCGAGGAGATTGGTCGTCGCTTCCATACGCACATAGCCGATCTTTTCCCGTCCCAATTTTTTGATGGCATCCTTGAGTCTCTGGAGATCCATGTTCCCCTTGAAGGGATGGGTGCTCTTGGTTTTCAAGGCCTCATCGGCATAGAGTTCCAAGCAGGCCGAGCCGCTGGTCAATTCAATATGGCCCTTGGTTGTCGTGAAATGATAGTTGGTGATGACTGCGCCGCCCGGTTTTGCGAATACCTTGGACAAGAGGTGCTCGGCGGCCCGCCCCTGGTGGACGTTCATCACATATTGATAGCCCAGAACATCCTTGACGGCATCCGCGAATTCATAGAACGTCATGCTCCCGGCATAGGCGTCGTCGGCATCCATAAAGCCTCCGAATTGATGGTCGCTCATGGCATTGACGCCGCTGTCGGTCAGCATGTCCAGATAGACATCCTTTGTCTTGAGGAGAAAGGTGTTGTAGCCCGCCTCTTGGATGGCCTTCAGTCGCGCTTCAGCCGGGATCAGGCTGATCTTTTGGACCATCCTGGCCTTGTGCATTTCAACCGGCAGTTCCTTGCCGTTCGATAACTTTATGATCATCTCAAACCTCCTTGTATGTAGAAATATCTTAGAGAACGCTTTTGAGGGCTCTGATCAATTTATGGTTCTGCTCGTCCGTGCCGATGGTGATGCGCAGGGCATGGGGAAATCCGTATTCTTTGATCGGGCGGGTGATGATTCCTTTCCGCTGAAGGGCTTCAAAGATCGCCTGGCTATCTCTGGCAAAATCGACGTATATGAAATTGGTATAGGTGGGAAGATAGAAGAGCCCGAGTTTCCGGTAGGCCTCATAGAGGAATTCTTTTCCGGCATCATTGACGTCCTTGCCCCGGCGGACATGTTGGTCATCGTCCAAGGCGGCCGTCCCGGCGATTTGCGACAGACGGTTCACATTGAAGGAGATGCGCAACTTGGACAGATCGCCGATGATTTCTTTGTGGGCGATTCCATAGCCAAGGCGGACCCCGGCCAAGCCGTAGATCTTGGAGAAGGTTCGCAGGATGAGGAAGTTTTTTCGGTCCTTGAAGATTTTGAAGGAATCCGGATAGCGGGGATCGTCGATGTATTCATAATACGCTTCATCCATGATGACCAGGACGTGATCGGGAACTTTCCGGAAAAACTCTTCAACCCCTTCTCTGGTGACGATCGTCCCTGTCGGGTTGTTGGGGTTGGCGATGTAGACCAATCGGGTATTCTTTTTAATGGCCTCGAGCATCCCCTTGAGGTCATGGGTGTAGTTCTTCATGGGGATTTCGATCAGCTCACCGGCGGCAATGCGGACGGCGATTTTGAACCAGATAAATGCGCTTTCGCTGCAGACGGCGCTCAGCTCCGGATCCAGATAGGCCAAGGTCGCCAGAGGAAGGATCTCCACAGATCCGTTGCCGACAAAAATATTCTCGGGGTCGAGGCCCAATTTCGCGGCCAGTTTTTTTCGGAAGTAGAAGCAGTTGTCGTCCGGATAGAGGTAGGCTTCCTTGGCCGCCTTGCCGATGGCTTGGAGGGCCAGGGGAGACGCCCCCAGCGGATTTTCGTTTGAGGCGAGCTTGATGATCTCGCCTTTTAAATTCAACTGCCTGGCCACTTCTTCGATGGGCTTGCCCGGCTGATAGGGTTGGATCTTCTTCAAAAAGCCTCTGGCTCGGATCATGGGTTTTGTCAAAGGACAAAAATTATACCGAAAATCGGCAAAAATGGAAAATACTATTATTTTTTGAAAGGACTTACGGTTTCAGCCGACGACATAGGTCAGCCATTTTTCATATTTTGGAACTTTCCCGTGGACGATGTCCTTGTACATTTTTCCGAGCCTGAGGGTGATCGGACCGGCCTGGCTCGAGCCGATGGTATATTCTTTTTGGCGAGTCTGCGGATCGGAGCCGTCAATGACTCGGACGATGGGCGTGATCTCAACGGCCGTCCCAGAGAAAAAGGCTTCCTCCGCCCCAAAAAAATCGGCCTTGGTGATCGGGGCAATGACGGTCTTATAGCCCAG
>JAPKZH010000217.1 GCA_026393905.1 Candidatus Aminicenantota bacterium | reverse complement strand
GGGTACTTTCACGCCGCAAAAATAGGTAAACTCGTTGTTCTGGGGCCCCGCCACCGAACCCCAGATGACGGCGACGCCGTCCGGTATCTGAGCCATAAGCCGCGCCCGCCGCGCCGCATACTCGGATGTGTCGAACGGCAGCACGCCGGTAAAGGCCGGCGCGGCCTGCGCCGCCAGCAGAAGGGCCAAAAAACAGACGCCGACGACTTTCTTCATGACGAACTCCTTCCCATAAAATTTTAACCTAGCCGCTCGGCCGCTTAAGACAGCCCCCCAACTGAAAGCATGATGGGGCCGGCGGCCGGCCGCCGAAGCTCGGATCCCGAATCGCGAGGCCGGGCTTCGGCGGATATTCTATCTCATTTTCAGGCGCTTCGTAACCTTCTTTTCTTTATGCGAGTCATAGGAATCTTGACCCAATGCGAAATAATCCCTATGATGAAGAAACAGAGGAGGACACAATGAATTTATCTCGCCGTCGTTTTATAAGAAACATCGGTTTGGGAGCGGCCGGCCTCGGCCTGGCCTCTAAAAAATCGGCCCTGGCATCGGCGCCCGTCAAAGGAGACTCCGAAAAACTCCTTGTCAAAGATCCCGATCATCCGGCGCCGGCTCCGGTCGGCGTCGACCGCCTTCCCTTGAGCTGGCACAAGAGCGCGGTCCAACGGTTGAAAGACAAGGCCGCTACGAAAGGCGTCGACGCGATTGTCCTCGAAGACAGTTGGAACATGACCTATTTTACGGGCAATTTCATGACCAAGACCGAGCGGCCCTGCTGGGTTGTCTTTCCGGTCAAAGAGGACACCATTTACTGGTACACGCCCGGCCTGGACAATGAGTTGGTGAAGTCCTGGTGGTCGACCGAGATGGATTATTACTATGATTTTCCCCATGCCAAAGGCGGCTATCCGGACCAGGGTAAGGTCGTCAAAGGCCAGACTGTGGATTTGTTCGAGTGGCTGCTCGAAGGATTCAAGAAGAGAGGATTCGCCGAAAAGACGATCGGTTTCGACTCCGAATTCCCGCCGTCCAAGATGAAAAAACTGGCAAATTTCCTCCCCAAAGCTAAGGTTGTCGATATCAGCCCCGTCTGCGTCAAGATGCGCATGGTCAAGACGCCGGAGGAAATCGCTCTCATCCAGCGGGCGATGAACTATTTCAGCAAGATCCACGCTTTCGGCCGGGATTATATCCTCGAAAAAGGGACGCAGGCCACGGACTTCGAGATCGCCAAGGCAGCGGAGGAGTTCGGGATCAACCTCATCATGCAGGACATCAAGCGCGACGGCCGGCCGCACAACGCCGTCGGCATCAAGGTCAGCATCGGCTGCCGGACGGGGCGCGGAACGGCCTATCCCCATCCGAACCAATTCCACCACAATAAGGTCAAAAAAGGCGATTCGCTCCAGATCGCCGGCGTCGTGACGATCGGCGGCTACGGCGGAGAGCTCTACCGGTATTATCAGCTGGCTCCGTGGGATGCCCATCGGGAGAAGGTCTGGGAGGTCGTCACGGAATCCGTCCGCATCCAGGAGCGGGAATCAAAAGCGGGCGTGCTCTGCATGGATGTTGCGGCCAAGGTCCATGAGTTCCAGGTTAAACAGGGTCCGGAGATCCAAAAGCTTCTATACCAGAGGGTTGGCCACGGGGAAGGCATGGAAGGCCATCAGCCTCCCTTCATCGCCTTAGGGGATCAGACGGTTCTTGAGGAAGGCATGACCTTCAGCGTCGAGCCCGGACTGTTCGATCCAGCCCATGACTTCGGCTACAACCCGAGCGATAATCTTCTGGTGACCAAAAAAAAGGGCGTCCTGATGGGCAGCGTGCCCTACACGAAAGAGTGGATGTTCCTCAAGCTCTAGACCTCTCCCCGCACGCTTGATTTGTGCCAAAAATTGCTGTTTTGCGCCCTCGAATGCCGTCAAAAGTTGCAGGATCAAAAAGGGTCTTGAAAATCAAAAAACGTTGAAAAAAATAGGGAGAATCCCATAAACTAGGGATGCAGGCCGGAGTGACGGAACTGACAGAAACGCTGGACTCAAAATTCAGTCCTGGGCGACTCGGGTGTGGGTTCGATTCCCTCCTCCGG
>JAPKZH010000439.1 GCA_026393905.1 Candidatus Aminicenantota bacterium | reverse complement strand
TCTCTGCAGGACGTCATAGACGATTCCGTAATCCAGTTTTTCATAATCATGGGCGATGATATTGCGGAAGCCCGCCATCCTGGCCATTTTTTCCGCCAAGGCCGATGAAATAATTTTCTCTTCGTGGAGAATATAAAATGTCTCGCTCATGGCTGAAGGCTTTCGAAAATCTCTATAAGAGATGACGGCCTCCGCCAAGTCAATCGTCGATTGGACCGCCAGATAAAGATACCGCTCCAGGGCGCCGCGGAGATCGATATCTTTTTCAATCGTTTTCCTGGAAAATTGTTTGTACCTGTCCAATATCTTCAGGTATTTTTGGACGGCGCTGATTTTGTTCTCAATGACGTCCAGGGTCGTCATGTCGGCCGGCTCCTGGTCAGACCGTATCTGGAAAGAATAAGGCGGAAATCAAAATACTCGTTATAAATCCGGGGTTCGATCATAACCTTATAGGGCGCGCGTTCAAAGAGCAATTTTCCGGATGTGATGATATGATATTTCATTTCCGGGCCTGCCGCGGAATTCAAGATGACCACGTCGATCTTATCCGACTTTAGAAGACGGCTGAGTTGGTCCATCAGGCTCAGCTTAATTTCGTAGGCTCTTTTATTGCTTTTGGTGCCGACGTAAATTGCGAAATCATAATCACTCAGCGGCCCAACCTTTCCCTGTGCCCTTGATCCAAAAAGGTAGGCCAGCTTAATTTCCGGAATTTTTTTGAAAAGGCCTTTTATATTATCGAGTTCTTTCATGCTATCATCATTTTATCTCTGATTTCAGGGAATTATCAAGCCGTTAAAAGCTTACCCCCGTTCGCAGCTAAGCCGTCTTTATCAATAATTAATGGGCTTTCACCAGGGCTCGGTGACCGGTATGAGGTAGATATCCAAACGGTCCGTGAAGGGGCGTTCATTTTGCTGGTCTCCGGCGAATCTTCAGGCAATGGCGGTGAGATGAGAAAAACCATTCCAGCGAACGTTTTCTATTTTAATCGGATGCTTGACAATGTAGCTACTATATTATATCATGTAGCTACAATGTGAGGCAACATATGCCCGTAGGAATCAGAGAATTGAAAAACAAACTGAGCCATTATCTGAAGGCAGTTAGACAGGGCGAGAAGCTGGCCGTCACCGACCGCGGAGAGGTCATTGCTTACATCACACCAGCCGAAAAGAGCGATGAATACGAAAAGTTGGTTCAGCTCATCCGAGATCAAAAAGCTTCGTGGAAGGGAGGCAAGCCTGCCGGGTCCAGGCGTCCCGCTAAGACCACAGGAAAGCCGACTTCTCAAATTGTCATCGAAGAAAGACGATGATCCTCTATCTTGAGACGAGCAATCTCGTCAAGCTTTATGCGGAAGAGGCGGACTCCGAAAAGATCACGGCCTCGGTTCGTGAAGCCGATGTCGTGGCTACATCCATTATTTCTTATGCGGAAGCGAGAGCGGCTTTTTCTCGGAAATTTAGAGAGAATGATATCGAAGAAAAAGACTTCCGGCTAATCAAAAAAGATCTGGAGACTGACTGGGAAAGCTATTTTGTCTTATTTATCGGCATGGTAACGGTTAAGTCCGCCGGCGATCTTTCCGAAAAATACGGCCTGCGGGGATTTGACGCGCTTCATCTGGCGTCGGCCCTTGAGTTAAAAGGGCCGACGGCCGGCGGCGTGAAGTTTTCGACATCCGATGCCCGCCTAGGCGAAGCGGCGGCGCGCGAAGGCCTCAGCCTATAGATTTTCCGGCGCTGAACGGTCCGAACAAGCAGACCAATCACAAGCTTAAGCGGCTGGCTCAGGGAAAGCTATTTCCACTCCATGGCATAGCGCTTGACCAGGGGAATACCTTCTTCATTTTCCGAAATCAAGGCATAGAGCTTATTTTTCTTGATAATAAAGGCCATTTCTTCCTTGGGAAGAGCGAAACGCGTAAAACACCGGCCCTCGGGATCGAAGACGTCGTACCATAACCCCCCTTTGCCGTCTTCTTCGCGAGTCCGGGCATAAAGTCTGTCCTCGTCATCCCCGATGAAATATTCGACCGGCGGATAGGCATCGGGAAATTCAACTTTAATTTGATAAGGACGGTCTGCATATTGTTCTTTCAAGATCCGCTGTTGTTCATCCGCCGAGATTTTCAGAGGCACATAATCCTTCACGATCTTCCGAATGGGTTTTCCTCCGGAATCCAGGACGTGGAACTCATATTTCTTCGTGACAAGCCAGATCAGGCGGCCGTCTTTTGTCCCATGAAAATACAAGAGCCCTGGAAACGGATTGGCCACACCGAAAACAAACGGTTCTTCATAGGAAGTGACCGTTGCGATCGGCTTCAACTCCGGGTCGAACTTCCTGAGGGTCAGGACCTTCGTCTTGCTCAAATCCATGGAATCCAAATATATGAAGCCCTTTCCATCGATCTTGATCCGGGCAGCAGGGGTCCTGGCCGTTGAGATTTCCTTGACGCAACGTCCGTCTAGCGCATAAAACGCGATTTTATTCCTATCGAGTATGGCGCCGGTTCCATCTTCCGTGACGACCATACGGATAGGGCTCTGTAATTCGTTCGGTCCCTGTCCTTTTTTCCCGAACGTGTTGATGAGCTTGCCGTTCTTGTCGAAGACCCTGATTTTAATGTCTTGCCAGTCCAGCGTCCATATGTTTTCCTGGTCATCCACTCCAACCGATCTCAGGCCGGCAAAGAGATAGCCGGATTCTCCGGCTTCTTTTCCGATGACGAGATCTTCCTTCAGGAGTAATTTCGACGGCCCGTTGGGCTGAGGCACGGGCTTCTTTGGGTTGCGGACGACGGTCACGCCGTCCTCGGTCTGGATCTTTACCTTTTGGGCAATGGATACTGCGGGCATGAACAGCAGGACGGAAATCAGAACGGCGAACGACGAGACAGAACAAAATAAATAGCTCGAAGTTTTTTGGTTCACCTCACACCTCCCTTTCACCAAAATCCTTCCCCTCTCTAGCCCTATCTGGGCCAAATTCATGCTATCAAGCCGGCCGCAAAAAATCAAGGCCCGTCCTGTCTTGACAACAGCAGGCGTCGAGAGATATGTTCAAGGTGCGCAAAGCGGCTGAGGTTTTGCTCAGAAAGGAGAGAATCGTGACGATAAAAAATATGAAACGGCAGGCGTGTCCGGGCGTTGGCCCGGGCCAGAGCTTGAGCCGGCGGCGGGTCCTATCGGGATGCGCGGCCTGCGTGGGCGCGGCCGGGCTGATGGGAACGCCGGATTGGCTTCGCGCATTTCCCGGAGGCGATAAGCTCCGGATTCGCGTTATCTACGCCCTGCATACCGGCGTCCAGGACCGGCCGGATTGGCCGAACAAAGGGTTCGATTTCAACCCGGTCATGGAAAGGTTCAACACCGAACTCGCTAAGCGCTGCCCGGACTTCACTTTTATTCCCTCAATGTCCACCGGGCCTGAGCAGGCCCAGAAGATCCTCGAGGGGGACAAGGCGGCGGACATCGACGGATACCTTGTTTGCCAGTTGAACTGCTGGAACCAGGTCGTTCAGACTATGGCGACATCGGGAAAGCCCGTGCTCTACGCCGATTTTCAGTTCGCTGGGAGCGGCGGCTTCCTTGTCTATACGGCGGGGTTCCTCCGCGCCGGCGCCCGCAACGTCGGCTATGTCGCCTCCTCCAAAATCGAGGACCTGGCCGAAGCCGTGCGCTGCTTCCAGGCAGCTAAAGCGGGCGGCCCGGGGTTTGATTTTGCCGCCGCGACGACCCGAGTCCGAACCTCGCGCACGCCCAAGCCGGGCGACCTCTCCTGCAAACCGGATGCGCTCAAAACGCTTTCAGCGGCCGAAACAATCCGCCTGATGAAAGCCTCGAAGATCCTAGCCGTCCGCGATGATAAGACAGGTCCCAATACGACGATGATGACTATCCCCGTAATCCAAATTCCATTCGCCGAGGTCAACGAGGCCTGGGCGGCCGCGGACAAGGACGAAGCGCGGGCAATTGCCGATCGATGGATAAAGACGGCGGCCCTCGTCGAAGGTGTCAGCCGCGCGGAGATTGAAAATTCGGCGGCGATGTACTTGGCCGAGAAGGCCGTCATGAAAAAGCACGGTGCCAACGCTATCACCATCAATTGCCTGGGAGGATTCTACGGCGGGCACATCCACGCCTACCCATGCCTCGGATTCTATGAACTGCTCAATGAGGGCCTCGTCGGCGGCTGTGAATGCGATGTCCCCTCGGCATCGGCTATGGTCGCCTTTGGGGCTTTAACCCAAGGCCGGCCCGGTTACATCTCCGATCCGGTCATTGACACCGCCGGGCGAAGGATCATCTACGCCCACTGCGTGGCCTCGAACAAGGTCTTCGGCCCGAAGGGCCCAGCCAATCCATTCCAAATTCTGACCCATTCCGAGGATCGCCAGGGCGCGTCTGTCCGCTCAATCATGCCGGCGGGCTACATGACGACGTCGGTCGAAATCTCGGACAGCCGCAAAGAGATTCTTCTCCACCAGGGCAAAGCCGTCGGCAACGACCCCGACGACCGCGCCTGCCGGACGAAGCTCGTCGCCGAGCCCGTGGGCAACATCGAGAAGCTCTTTACGATGTGGGATAAGTGGGGCTGGCACCGCGTCACATTTTACGGTGACCTCAAGGAGCCTGTGCGCGGCCTGGCGGATGCCATGGGCTGGTCGGTCATCGAAGAAACTTAGTAGGGACTTATTGCGATCCGGATATTCTTCGTTCTGAATATCTCTTTTTCCTCGAAAGGATTGATGGGTCCTGTCACTGCTTTTATCCAGGAAACGGAGATACTGCCTATCTAATAATTCAGATCATCGATATATCTTATTAAAGGGAGCATGAAATACATTGCATCAAAGAACACTTATCTGGGACTATGGCAGGTCACCAATACAAACGTAATAAATAAAGTGACAATATATGGGCGGCGCTTAGGCCGTCCTCAAGCCCCCGTAGCGGAGGGGGGACCCGTCGGCTTTTCCGACGGGGGGACCCGACGGGACTGGTTCCCCGGGGCCCGGGGGCTAGGGGCGGCCTAAGCGCCGCCCGAACGGGGATATCATTTTAATTATTGCGTTGATATTAGTGCAATCAATTTATCGCTCCCCGTAATAAATATTTTATTTCGCCGCAATCCGAACCAGCAAGCTCATGCTCACCGATATGTACCGCCAGTTGGGCGCTGTCGCGACGCCGACGGGCGCGAAGGGCGCGCTGTAGGCCTCCCCTTCCACACGCCACTGCACTGTCCGGCTCAACTCCACGCTCAGCATGCCCCAGCCTCGGAGCGCCAGTTTCCACGGCCCCACTTCTTCCTCTTGCTTGGCAAGCCGCTGGATACCTACCCCTAGATCCACCGACGCGCTCACCTGCCCATCGCCCCCGAGGTCCCAATAAGTGCCGCCCTCGATCGTCTCGACGAGCTTGGGCGCGAAGTACCCCGCGGAGGATGCCCGGTTGAAGCTGATCCGGTGATACTGCGCGGAAACCTCACCGCGCCAGCCGATGGGCAGCGCCAGCGCCGCATCGCCCTGGAGCCGCAGGTTGGCGTCCCCTCCGAAGGTCTCAATGAGTCCGGCGCGACCTGTTCCCCTGATCCGGACCGGCCCGACCGGGATTTCGACGCCAAGCCTCAGCTCGTTCCTTACCGCACGATTGGCTATGAGGAGGGGCGAAGTGCCCAGCGGCAACCGCTGCAGCCTAGCCTCGAAGGAAGGGCTGCTATTATCCTCGCGCCAGCGAACCCGTAGATCAGCCTCAGGCGTGGTCCACGAAAGCGCATCCGGGAAAGCGAGTCGAGCCAGTCCGGCCGTCAGGTCCAGCCGGAGCGCCATCCTCGGCCGGCCCTCGAGCCGCAGAACGCCCTCGTCGAGAGTCGCTGCAGTGATTCCATCATCGATGCTGGAGCGCGCAAAGCGGGCTCCCAGCCGGGAACCTCCCCTGAACGCCATACTGCCGCCCAGCCCGTAGCGAAGGGTGAGGTTGCCGTCGGAATCGTGGGTAAGCCCGCCGATCGGCTCAATGGTCGGCGCCGCGCGGAGCCGCCCTTTCGCCAAGCGCTCCTGAACATCCGGGGCTTTGGGTTGGAGACGGGCCGCACGCTGGTAGGCCTCCAAGGCCTCGACCGCCTTCCCCACCTTGAGCGATTTGTCGCCGACCGCCAGCCAGCCCCAGGCGTCCGTGGGCTCGAGCTTTGCATACTGCTTGAACCACACGAGCGCAACCTCGTCGTCCCTGGAGAGCTGGCCCAGCCGGTACACGGCGCGTGATTGATTTGGGTCGAGCGCGAGCACTTGGCGGTAAAGTCGCTCGGCCAGGGCGCGGTTTTCGTCGGCAAAGGCGGCTTCTGCGCGGCGCAAAAGTTCCACCACAGAGGTCTGCCCGAAAAACGGGGTCGCGATCAGGACAAAAACCACTAGCAGCCGCAGCAATTTCATTCTATCTCCGCCTTATCACGAGCCGCGCCACTTGAGTTCCGATCAGGACGGCGGCCAGCGTCACAAATCCCGCCAAGATCGCGGCCCATCGGACAAATTCCGCATATTCGCGCCGCAAGATTCCTCCCGCACGGACGGCCGCCTCGACGCTCTTCGCCGCCGGGACCAGGACCAAGCCAAGGAGCCACCAGGTCGCCCAGATGCCCAAGAAAACGCCGATCGCAAGGAAAAGCAGCTTGGCGACCATGCGCCATGACACCCGGCCGCCGCGCAGCCGCAGCAGCAGGCCTCGCACCGGGAGCAGCAACGCCGCTAATAAGTAAAAGAGCCCGCCGATCCCCGTGCCAGGAACGCCCGCCGTCATTTAGTGCCCTTTCTCATAGGTAACCAGCCTCCGCCCGCGCACCAGCTCGACCCACACGGCCTTCAGGAAGAACACCGCGTTCACCGTGCGGAGGATGAAGAAGCTCGGCACGCTCACGAGCGCCCGGCCGAGTTCGCGGCGAGGCAGCGCTCCGGCGATCACCGGGACCAGGATCGCCGGCACGTCGATCACGTAGCCGAGGAGGAAGTAGGGATTCCGGAAGAGGAGCGCGATCATCGGCAGCAGCATCAGATAGACGACCGATGCGACGACCGCGTCCCAGCAGGCCACGGCGACCGCCGAGCGGAGGAACGGCACATCGAGAAGTCCCCGCCAGTGGAGCCGCACGTTTTGGACGAAACCGTGCGACCAGCGCCGGAGCTGCTTCTTGAGGAATCCGAAGTTGCGAGGCTCGAGGGGATAGCAGACCGCCCCCGATACGAATCGCACCGCGCGGCCCTGCTGATACAGCGTCCATGTCAGGTCCATGTCTTCGGCCAGGGTCCGCGTCGGCCAACCGCCCACGGCGCGGATGGCCTCGGTGCGATACATGGAGAAACATCCCGAGCTGATCAGCGGCGCGCCGTATTGATCCTGGACCTGCTTGTAGAAGGTGAAGGCAAAGAGGTACTCGACGTAGCGACCTCGCTCCCACACGCTCTTGATGCGCCGGGGCAGGACGCTCCCGCAGGCGGCGGCGACATTCGGATCGTCGAATGCGGGGAGGAGTTTTTCGATGGCGTCGGGCGCGAGCGTGGTGTCGGCGTCGATGGCGATCACGAATTCGGTGCGCACATGAGCCAGGGCGAATGTCTGAGCCCCCGCCTTGGAACCGGTGTTGGCCGGCGGGCGGATGACCGTGACGCCGAGCGAGCGCGCAATATCGCCGGTGCCGTCGGCGGAACAGTCGTCCACGACAATAATTTCTGCCGGGAGAGCGGTCTGCACCTGGAGGCTTTGAATGGTATCGAGGACCGATCGGGATTCGTTGTAGGCGGGGACGATAACGGTGACCGGGGCGGTTCGTGCTGTTCCCTCTTTCATTGGCGCGCGATCCAGACCGCCATCTCGCCCGGGCCGCGGTGGGCCCAGGCATAATAGGGAATGGCCAGAAAATCCTGCTCTTTTTGGCCGCCGGTCGAGCCGTCGGCATTCTTCGTCACGTCCAAGGCCTTTCCTTTGAGGACGACGATTCCTTTGAGCATGTCGGGACGGAATTCGGGCTCGATTTGGGCGTTATCGGCCAACCTTAAATTCAGCGCCCGGCCTCCATTGTCCGGCCATTCGGCGCAATAGACAAGGGGGCCGCGCTCGAGAGCGACCTTTCCCTTATTGTCCTTCACGGCCTCAATGGCCACGACGCGGCGGACGGGCATGGGCAGGGCGAGCTCGATCACATCGCCTTTTTTCCAATTCCGGCGGACGCGGGCAAAGCCCTTGTCCATGTTCAACGCTACGGACGAGCCATTGATCCTGAGCATAATTTTGTCGTCGCTTTTATCCAGATATTGATAAAGGTCGCCCGGCACGGGACGGTTTTCCGCCCAGCCGGGGATCCGGATATGGACCGCGAATTCGCCGGTTTTCTCCGGCTCGAGAGTCATCTTCACCGCGCCGTCCCAGGGATAGCGCGTCTCCTGCTTGATGCCGATCGTATTGCCTTTGACCGCGATCTTGGCTGTTCCCCCGACGAAAAGGGCCGCATAGACGGCATCATCCTTGACGGCATAGACATAGCCCGGAAAGGAGGGGATGAAGCGGCTTATGTTGCCGGGGCAGCAGGCCGTGCCGAAGAAAGGCGCCCGCACCAGCCGGCCTTCATTGAATTTGAACTTTCCATCCGACTCGAGCGGGTTGGCATAGAAGAACGTGTTCCCATCGAGCGACACGCCGGAGATGACGCCGTTGTAGATCACGCGCTCCATGACGTCGAGATACTTCGCCTCGCCGGTGAGAAGGAACATGCGATGGTTCCAGAAGGCATTGCCGATGGAAGCGCACGTCTCGGCGTAGGCCGTGAGGTTGGGCAGCTCGTAATTTGCTCCGAAGCGCTCCCGATCGTGCCGGGCTCCGATGCCTCCCGTCAGATACATTTTCTTGTCGACGACGTTCTCCCAGAGACGCTGAATCGCCTCGAAATATTTCAGATCCCCGGTCAGTGCCGCGACGTCGGCCATGCCCGTGAACATATAGGCCGCGCGGACGGCGTGCCCCACAGCTTCGTCCTGTTCGAAAATGGGCTTATGCGCCTGGATCTGCTCGGCATCATTGTAGATGGCGAACCGGTTTCCCGAAGGATATTGGGTCAGCTTGACGTCATGGCCGCGCTGGTCGAGGAAGTAGGCGGCCAGGTTCAAATATTTTTCGTTGCCCGTCACGCGATAGAGCTTGACCAGGGCCAGCTCGATCCCCTGGTGGCCGGGAAATCCGCGCCGCTTGTCCGGGCCGTAGACGCTCGCCACGAGGTCGGCGTTTCTGACGGCGACATCGAGCAGTGTTCGTTTTCCCGTCGCCTGGAAATGGGCCACGGCCGCCTCGTAGAGATGGCCGGCATTATAGAGCTCATGGCTGACATTCTCTTCTACCCAGCGCTCGGGGCCGATGCCGGGCTGGGGATGGGCTGGGTCGGCCGTGCGCGCCGTGAACAAGTAACCGTCGGGCTCCTGGGCCGCGGCGATCTTGGCGATCACGCCGTCCAAGGTTGTGTCGAGCTCGGCATCGGGATGCATCAGGAGCGAATAGGCGGCGCCTTCGATCGTCTTGTAAACGTCCGTATCGTTATAGCGCTCGCCCTTGTATTTGCCCTTTATCAGACCGCCGGCGATGGCGAAATTGTCGATGCGGCCGGTCTCTTCGTTCTTTTTCAAGAGGAAGGGGATGGTGACCGTCCGGTTGGTCTCGATCCGGGGCAGCCAGAACGCATCCGACACCGCCACCCGCGTGAACGGTACCGGCTGGATGGGGTAATCCTTCTTTGTTTGCGCGAATACGATTGAAATCAGACAAGCAATGAGCGGGATAATTATTAAAAGTTTTCTCATGTCCAGAGCCTCTTTTATTAACGATCTTAGATTGACTCGACGAGCCATTCGAATGGATGTCAAGAAGGCCTTTATCATTATAATGAAAAAAGAGCGGGTGTCACGGATGTTGCCCCGCAACGCCCGCAGCGCCTGAGCGGCAGGTCAAAGAAAGCATGATAGAAGACTCCGCTTAACGATATTTAACCCTCTGCCCTCTTGACCAATCAAGGAGGATTTAAAAGGTCGAAGGGCGTCAGGGGCACGTCCGCGACAGGACCCGCGTCATTCATTTATTAACCTTATAAAACCGACGACACGTACTAAAGATACATTGCACCGCTTTTGGGAATCATCTCGCTCCCGTAGCGAGCCTCCAGAGCGAAACAAACTGGAAGTTCTCGATTTTTTCCCAGGGGCCGGGCGCATTTTTCTGAAATTCGTTTTCCTCGGAAGGGAAAAGAAGGGCATAGATCGAGTAGCCGCGCTGGGAAGCTTTCTCGCAAATCAGGGAAAACGGCTGGGGTTGCAATTGGTCCCACAGGCAGGGCAAGAAGTCTGTATAGTAGGCCAAGGCGCCGCTCATCTGGCCGGAGAGGACGATCGATTTCTCCGGCAATGTCTTTTTGACCAAAAGACAGCTGAGTTTATAGACGGACTCGAATTCGTTGACATCCAACAGCTTCAATCTCTTGACCTGGCTCATTTCCGTGACTATGACCAGCAAAAAAAGAAGGCCGGCGACAACCTTGGGCAAAGCGGTCAAGATTTTTTTTGGAAGCGGCCGCGGCATTTGGGAAGTCCCTCGGGAGGCTTGGATTTTATGCCTGAAATAATCCATGCCGTCGCGCAGGACGAACAGCGTCGAAAGGATCAAGGCGGGTAAGGCCGGAAGGAAGTAGCGAACGAGCGTCCAGCTGTTGAAAGGCTGGTAAAGACAGTAGAAAACCAGGGACGGAAGAAACCAAAAGACGAGGAGGAGCCTGTCTTTGAACACGACTTTCCGGTCCAGCACAGCCAGCAGCCAGGCCAAAGGGACGAGCGGGGTCAGCATCTTGACAAACCATCGGCCGTAGAAGAGAAAACGAGGGAGCAGATCTTTCGTGCCCAGCTGACCGAGCAATTCCCCCCGGTATCCGGTCGTGAACATGCTTCCGTAGAGGGCATGGTTTAAGATTGAATGAAAAATCCCGAAGCAAACTCCGCCAAGGATGAATTTCAAATATATTTTCGGCTTAAAAGGGAGCGCCAACACCAGAGCCAGGAGGAGGAGGATGTTGGCAGACCGCACCAAGAAGCCTAAGCCGAAGGCCGCACCAGCCACGATCGCCCAACCGCTTCGTTTTCGCGCCAGAAGGCCGGCCAGGATAGCGGCCATGCCCCAGACGCACGCCAACAGGTCGCTCATCGGCTGGACCGCCATAAACAGATACACGGGGAATGCCGCCAGAACCGCGGCGCCGGCGAGTGATAATGACTGGGAGAGACCGAATTGTCGGGCCAGACAATACATCAGAAACAGCCCGATCAAGGCGGCTATCGAGCTGACCAGGAAGGGTCCAATGTCCCAGCCGAGAATCTCGGCGAATAATACCATATGCAAGGGCAATCCGACCGGATAGGCGGGGACCATGATCCGGCTGTTGACGCCCCAACTAAAACCGATCGGCCGAAAAGGCGGGCTGAACTCTTCGCCCAAGCCAAGCGCATCAAGAGCCTTGACGGGCTCACGCAGATTTCCGTGCCGCAGCCTCCAGGCGAAATTCAGATAGCCGGAACTGTCTGCGCCTCCCGCGACATCACAGAGATTTGTCCAGAGGAGGTAGGAGTAATAGAAAAGGAAGAGCGCAACGAAAATGATGGCGGAAATCTTTCTTAGATGCATGGCTCGCTTTTTCCCAAATGATCTTTATTGGTTCTCTTCCATTTCATGTGGGGAAAGATCGCCTGGGAAACGATCCGGAAACGGTCTTGCTCCCCATCCGGGTTTTTCAGGATAAATCCTC
>JAPKZH010000161.1 GCA_026393905.1 Candidatus Aminicenantota bacterium | reverse complement strand
GCCGCCTATTACGAATATATTGATATAAGCGTGCTGATTTCGGACTTGCGACAAATTGGGGCCCCAATCAGTGTACTTAATTTGTTAAGCGCTTGCCTAAACCGATGGGCACAAGTATCAGGGCGCAGCATACCTCAAGGGCATAGTGCCTCGGACATACTTGGCAAGTTGTACCTGCATACTATTGATCAGAATCTCCGCGCCATGGGGATTTGTCATTTCCGATACGTAGACGATTTCAGGATGTTTTGCCGTGATCGCGTAGAGGCAAAGAAAGCTATTATTGAGCTTGCACGCCTCCTCCGCAAGAGAGGTCTGAGTCTTCAATCGGCCAAGCTAGAGATTCGCCGTGCTGACGATGCCAGGCGAAACATTGATGGCGTACTTCCTATCCTTACAAATGTCAGGCGAAATTTTATTGCCCAGGTAATAGGATCGCTCGGTCTTGCCATTCCATATGTTTCGCTTGCAGAGGCAGAATCAATCCTTGCTCGAGAAAGCGATCATGCACCGATCGATCTTATCCGAGAGGCTTATCGGACTTTTTTCATAGACACAGCAGACTCAGAATTTAATCCAACACTTTTTCATTTTTTACTGAATCGTCTTGGTCGACAGCGCGACCGCTTTGCAGTTGAGCATTGCCTTGCGCTTTTTGAGAAGCATCCAGAGGAAACACAGCACATTCTTAGATATTTTAGGGCCACGGATGCTGTCTGCGAAGTAGAATTAGTCTTAATCTCTTTCCTAAATTCACCCGACGCACTCTATCCATATCAAAACTATCAGATAATTGAATGGTTCTCGGAAATTGACCATACACCTTCTGAAGGATTCATCGCAATCATTCGACGGCTTGCCTTTGATAGTTCGCAACCCAGTTACCTTCGTTCTGTTTGCAGGAAGATAATCGGTGATTACGGATCGACGGCTGATTTGGAAAGATTGGAGTCAGACTATCCCGAAGCACGAAATTCCCTAGAACAAAGTGAAATAATATGTTGCCTGAGGCGAATGGAGGTTGGAAGGAGAAATGCCTTTCTCAGAAGGGCCGAGGGAGATGGCTTCCTAAATCGCAACGCAGCAAGACTAATAAGGGGCAGCTAAATGCTTAGAAACGTAAACATGACTTCTGATAGGTTAAAGGGATTTCCGACGGCACGTAAGGCCGTCAATTTTATGGAACAAACATATTTATCGAGCTATATTCCTGATCTGGCTGGTCGCATATTTTCGCGGATAGGCACATAATTTGATGAAGCATCGTTTTTGGTGGAAATGTCTTTTCTCGCGTAACTCCAATCGGGAAAGGAAATCTAATGTTCCTTAAAGAATTTGAACCTCGCCCCGTGCGATTAAAGGATAACCGTATCTTCGAGCGGCTAGAGCTAGTTCTCGGAAAGGGGAATCAGCCGCTTGAGGTGATTATTACAAGAGCTGTACAGCGGCCAAGCCAATCGGACCTCCGTGTAGTATGGAAGGCCCGCCATGGCGGTCGGGCGACGCCTGTTCTACTCGTGGTTCTCTATGGAGAAAAAGCCGCCCTCTGCGGTCCATCAGGCGATCTCCCTCCGGTCTACTCTGACCTCGATTCTTTAAGGGTCGAACGGATCTGTCGAAGCGCGCTCGAGGCCCCGGACCGTCATGCCGCTCTCCGGTTCCTGCATCTAGCGCTCCCAGAGGTGGAATCAGCTATTCCAGGTCTCCGCAATGAAGGTCTCTTCGCAACTCATGAGCTGGAACATGGAATGAAGATACGTCCTGATTGGCTTAAAGCCATGGAGCGAGCCCGTGCCATCTTCCCTCTCCGCGGCCGTCCGCTCCTCGAGTCCCTGGGCTTTATAATTGAGCCGCTCCCGGGTCCGGCTTCTATCCTTCGCGCTGCAAAAACGAAAATCGCCATCGCGGTGCTTCTCGAACGGAACGAATCCCCTGACATCTCAAATCTTCGTTTCTCTCAACTCTCGCCTATCTCCTATGCCATGACTAAAGCGGAGGAAGAGAATCTCCCCTTCGTCTTCATCATAGCGGATTCAATAATACGACTCCATCCTGTCAGGCAGAATGTTGGCGTAGGTCGCCGCGGTCGGACCGAGACATTCGTCGAGCTCAACCTGAATCTTCTCGAGGAGCCGAACAGCGGGCTTTTGCCGCTGGTCTTCTCTGCCGATGCCTTGAAAGAGAATGGGGCATTTGATCAGATTCTAGAAAGTTCTAAAAGATTCGCCGGCGACCTGGGTATACGCCTACGGGAAAGAATTCATTCCCGGGTCATACCGCCGCTTGCCGAGGCGTTGATTCATGCACGGGCTCTGAAGAAACCGGGGGCTGAAGATCTTGCGGAAACATACGAAATGGCCCTCCTGGTCCTTTTCCGTATACTTTTTATTGCGTATGCCGAGGACAAAGATCTTTTGCCCTATCGCGGCAACGAGCTATATCGCTCGCGTTCGCTCAAGCAGAAATCCCGTGACCTCGTCAAGATCCTCGAATCAGGCGGATTCGGGCTAGAAACGACGCATTTGGATGATGTCGTCAGCCTTTTCCTTGTTGTGGATAAAGGCTCCCAAGAATGGCAAATCCCGCCTTACAACGGCGGGCTTTTTTCGTCCGATCCTTCCGTCGTAGATTGCGGCGCCCTCCTCAAAGACATCCGTTTGCCAAACAACGTGTTTGGTCCGATCCTCGCTGAGCTTCTGCTCGACGAAACGCCCGAGGGCCGCGGCCCAGTTGATTTCCGAAGCCTGGGCGTCCGCGAGTTCGGGACAATCTATGAGGGGCTTCTTGAAAACGAGCTTTCAATTGCCTCGACCGACTTAACAGTTGACAAACACGGCGCTTATCGGCCCGTCCGTAAAAAGAGAGATCAAATTACAGTCCCATCCGGACAGCCGTATCTTCACACATTTCCTCGTCTCAGCGGTAGACCGCATCGAAAAGGCACTCTCAGGTTATATTGCCCGCCGCCGCCTGCCGCGCGTCTTCGAGGAAATAGGCCGACTTAGGGAGAAGGCCGCCCAGGCACTCGGCCCGGCGGCGGACGAGGTCTTGATCGAGGACAGCCAACTGTTGCGGCGTCAGATCGCGCGCCGATGCATTTTCGGAGTCGATCTTAACCCAATCGCGGTCCAACTAGCCCGGCTTTCCATCTGGATCCACACCTTCGTTCCCGGGTTGCCGCTGTCGTTCCTTGACCATAATCTTGTCGAGGGGAATTCGCTCGTTGGAATTGCGACCATTGGTGAAGCGGAGGCAGATCTCAAACAGATCATCCGGTCTCTATTTTCCTTGAGATCCGATGAGCTTATCGGTTCAGCTCAGGCGGCACTCGCGAAGCTGGCCGACCTTTCAGATGCAGATGCAGCCGAGATCGAACTCGCCCGCCGGGCAAGTCTGGAAGCCCGGGAGGCAGTCAGGCCCGCCGAGGCGCTCTTTAACATTCTCGCCGCAGCGCGAATCGATGAGGACGTGAGAACAGAAGTTCAGTCCTGGCCTTCGCTATCCTTGGGCGACCTGGAAGCGTTGCCCAAGACCGATATCCATGCCAAGGCAATGGAAAGTCTTTCGACGTTACATCCGCTACATTTCCCAATCGTCTTCCCAGAGGTTTTTCTTCGTGACCGGGCGGGATTCGACGTCATCATCGGAAACCCCCCCTGGGAAGAAGCGACGGTTGAAGAGGACAAATTCTGGATGCGCTTTGAACCTGGCTTTCATTCCCTATCTCAACATGAGCAAGAAAATATAAAAACGGCGTTGCGGAGGGATAGGCCCGATCTAGTTGCCATTTATGAAAGAGAACTAAAGATAGCCGAGCTTGTTCGCCGTGCGCTAACTAGCGGACCATTTCCTGGAATGGGAACAGGAGATCCAGATTTATATAAGGCTTTTGCGTGGCGTTTTTGGCAATTAGTGAGAGAGTATTCAGGACGGATAGGTGTTGTACTGCCGCGCAGTGCCTTTTCTGCTAAGGGGCTTAAAGAATTTAGATTATTATTATTCAAGGAAAGTGAAATTGAAGACCTAACAACTCTCAAGAACAAAGCAGAATGGGTCTTTGCTGATTTAACGCAGCAATATACGTTAGCTTTGTTTTCCATGAAAAAACATATGCCAAAAGTTGAACCATCAATTCCGATACGCGGGCCATACCGCGATATCGCACGGTTTAGGGCCGGCGTAAGCCAGCCGGCCCCGCGGTATGCGGTTAAGGATGTCCTCAGTTGGACTGATGCGGCGGCATTGCCCCTACTTCCCGACGATGCTTCAGGTGAAGTGTTTTCTCAGCTTAGGAAATCTCCTCGCCTTGATTATGATGATAAGAAATCCTGGCTCGCCCGACCTTATGCAGAACTGCATGCAACTAACGATAAAGGCCTTATGACGTTAGCCGCGAAGCGGCCTGAAGGCCAATGGCCCGTATTCAAAGGCGAATCGTTTGATATATGGACTCCCGACACCGGGAGCTATTATGCCTGGGCCGACCCGGAAAAAATCACTGAAGCGCTTCAACGAAAGAGGCTTCGGGCAAGAACAGCCTTCCGGGGTTATCCACACGCTTATCTGATAGACAAGAATACACTGCCGTGTTATAAGCCTCGCATTGCTTTCAGAGATATCGCCCGGGGAACAGATCCTAGAACCTTTATAGCTTGTTTAGTCCCCCCGAAGGTCGTTTTGACAAACAAAGCGCCATATTTTCTTTGGCCCCGAGGAGACGAAAAAGACCAAGCTTATTT
>JAPKZH010000231.1 GCA_026393905.1 Candidatus Aminicenantota bacterium | reverse complement strand
CCAGCCGTCCGGTCTCGTCAGGAAGGGTCGTCGAGAACCGATCCCTGGCCACGGCATGAAATGTCTTCAAGATTTTGTTCCGGCCATCCACCATCACCTGCTGTTGATCGTCGGGGCGCCAGATCCAACCGTAAAAGCGGTCGGGCCCGATGTAGCCCAATCCCAGCCGACCGTTAAGGTCTAAGCGTCTGATGAATGTTCCGTCTGTTTTAAAGAGGGAAATATAGGAAAGATCTTCGAGCACAGCCAGTTCCCCTTTTGAAGTGAAGACAATTCCGGCTGGGGATTGGAAATCGCCAGGGCCCTGGCCTTTCTGGCCGAAGGTCAGAAGCAGTCGGCCCTGTGGCGAGAATTTGAAGACCTTGTGTTCCAGGCGGTCCAGGACATAAAAATTGAGCTGGTCGTCTTCGCAGACCGAGGCGATGGAACTGAAGAGAAGATCGGTCCGTCCAATGGCCAAGGGGGTGGCCAGCTTTAGAGGAATAGACTTTTCTTGCGAATGCAATAAAATTGAGAGACCCAGGAAAAATAGTTGAACCGAGAAGAAAAGAAAGGCGGTTTTCTGTTTTTTTCGAAAACCTATTCTAAAAAGGGGCATCTGATCCTTCTATATGAGATACCCGGGCAATCCATAAAAGGTTAAGAAATTGCCAATCTCCATGTTCATCCCGAAATCGATCAGGTTAACCGTTACCTGGACATTCGTGGAGATGATGGTCTGGCCGCCGGGACTTCCGATGACCCAATGGGGCTTGCCGTTTTTTGCGATAATCGTGGGTGTCATGCTGGACAGGGGCCTCTTTCCCGGCGCGGGCAGGTTGGCCCGGCCGAAGCCTCCAGGCTTCACCTTGCAGATCCTGGATAAAGGCTAGGTCACGGTCCGTTATTTTCGGTTATGCTGAGCTCAGCATAATACGGCTTGTACGCCAACGCCCACCGGGGCAAGGTCCGCAAGGGGAGCCTCGCGGCTTTTCCTCTCCGCATTGTCGAGGAGGAGCTGCAGCGCGTCCCCTCCAAGGGTTGGGCGGCCATGATCCGCTTACCTGGAGATCCACGATGTCATTGTCGGCCGGGCTGTCGGAAGGCATGAAGGCAAAAAAGAAAAGTAATAATGAAAGCCCTGGCCCCAATGTTCTTGGAGGCATTGAATTTTCATCGCTGCATTAGTAATATCTATTTCGACATAATTCCATGAGGAGAAAAATGCCAAAAACAAAGATCGTAATTTTTTTTTCCTTGTTTTCCTGTCTACCCTCTTCACTTATCCGCAGAATGTGCCGGTCCAAAAAGAAGGCATTATCCCCTTCGCACTGAAAGACCACATTATTCTAGTCAAAGGCAAGATCAATGATGGTCCTGAAGAGTACAATTTCATGGTGGATACCGGCGGAGTGACAATGCTGAATGATGAAACAGCCGCCAAACTTCAATTGAAACGGCATGGCATGCAGGTAAAAATGAACAGTCTTGACATCGGCAATTACCGGATCGATTCCATATTTTGTTTGGCCTCCCCGGATTTTTTCAAGAAGTTCGAGTCAAAAATCGGCGTCACCATCCATGGCTTGATCGGCTCCGACCTCCTGGATCGTTTTAAAGTCACCATCGACTATCGCCAAAAAATCCTTGTTCTTGCAAACGACACTGCTGTCACCGGGAACCCGCAAAAAGGATTTCTATTCAATTTTAAAAACCACCCCGTCAATTCCGCTCCGATGCTTAAATGTAAACTGAACGGAAGACTTGAAGTGGAGGCCATGGTTGATACCGGCCAACCATACTCTCTTGTTTTGCCGCCAGACATCCTTGGCAAACTGGAACTCTCAGAAAAAAGAGGCTGGATCAAAGCCAAGGGAAATATCTACCAATGGCCGTTAACAACTTCCCGGGACAATTACCTGGGCCGCATCGATTCATTCGCCATCGGAGACTTGAAAGCCCGGAATGTCCTCGCCTTTTCCGCAGAACTTCCCAAAATGCTTTCGGCTCCCCTCCTGGGCCGGGATTTTCTGGTTCCCTTTGTAACGATTATCAATTATCCCAAAGACGAAATACTATTTGTCCCCCAGCCCATATCTCCCACATCCATGCCAACCAACGAATATTCCATTGGGCTGTACCCCCATCTTAACGATGATGGGAAAATCGTTGTCAGCGGGATATGGACAGCCTCACCAGCCGACAAAGCCGGTATTGGTCCCGGGGATGAGATCGTTGCGCTGAACGGAAACCCCCTCGCCAGTGCCGATCTTTTTGAGCTGATCGCCCAGCTCATGAACGGCGGCATCAAGGAAGTAAACTTGGAAATACAAAACTCGCAAGGACGGCGAGTGTTCCATTTAAAAAAAGAAAAGCTGCTGCCCGAGTTGAAAAAGTAGTTCCTTGTCGAATTTCAAGGCTTGCCGGATACAGCAGCCGAGCTTGTCCGGCCTACTTCTGGACCACGGGATGGAAGTCGTTCAGGCGGCGGAGCTGATCCAGGTTGGCCCCTTCTTCATACCACTTGAGCAACCTCCTGACGGCAAAGGTATGGCGAAAATCATGAACCCTGGGCTTCCTGTCTGCCTTTTGCCAGCCCAACTTGCGGCGCAGCTTGAGGAAGACATATAACACCCCACGGTAATTCAAAGGGGTTCCTTTTTCAGCCAGGAAGAACATCTTGGACTTTGCGCCTGAAAGATAGGAATCCCGAAATTTGCTGTAGCGTCTTAACGCATGCAGAGTTGAAGGGTGCACCGGCACAAGACGGGACTTGCGAAATTTAGTCTCTCTGATGGTCAAAACCCCTGTTCGAAGATCTGCATCCTGACGGGAGAGATTCAAGGTCTCCGAGATTCTCAGTCCGGTGCTGACGAGCAAGCTGAACAAAGTGACATATGTCCGAGGATGCAGGCCGTCGGTTGGAGTGAGTCGAGATGCGGCTTGAAGGAATGCCGCAATCTCTCCATCCGAGTAGATATGAGGTGACAAGCGCCGCTTTGACGGTCCCAGGAAGCCTTTCGGTGGAATCTCGGTCGCTGGATCAAAGAGAAATCGATATTCAGCAAAACGCCGAACAATATCGTAGCGCGTTGCCCAGTAGCGAGGGTCGGCATCTTGAGGAAGTTTGGCCCACCTCACAGCGAGTTCTGTGGTGAGAGGGCCCTTGTGGCCGGCGAGCGCCGCATAACGAGCGAAAAGCATCAACTCCTTGCCCGGAACCTCCAGCTGATATCCACAACTCCGCTTAAAGTTCAGATAATCCCGAACCTGTTCAACCATACCTTGTCGACTCTTCATGCTATCGCTCCCACCTTTGGCCAGGGCAGCGTCACTTCAAGAAGCATGGGAAGGTTGACCTTGGTGTAGATGACCGTCGTATTGAGGCTGCGATGTCTCAGGAAATCTGCAACTTCCTTGATGCTTACCCCCTGTTGAACCATGTGGGTGGCAACCGTATGGCGAAGGAGCGGAAAGCGAACCTCTTTCCTTTTCTTGACAACGATCGGCAGCCGGGAATATCATTCTTTCGTGAAAGGGAGGATCGATTCCGTCCTTAAGGCGAAAGGACGACGTGCAGCGTAAAAAAGCAAATAATAATAATTAAGGAGGTGCGTGATGATGAGCTTAAGGACAAGGTCTTCGCTTCTTCGTTCGGCCATCGTGGCGTCGCTAGCGCTCTCCGCCGGGACGGCCTCCGCGGAGAGGATCGCCAAGCTCCCTCAGGTGATGAATCCCTTCCACCTTGCGATAGCGGACGGGCGAATGTACATCGTCGAGGATTCCGTGGCTGTGCATATCTTCAAGCTGGGCCCTGAAGGCGTCTCCTTCGTCAAGACGTTCGGGCGGGCGGGACAGGGGCCCGGCGAGTTCGATTACATCTACACGGTCCGCCCCTTCAAGGATCACCTGGATATTCCGGGCTCCCATAAGCTTGCCCGCTTCTCCCCCGACGGCGACTATATCAGCGAAGTCACCGTCACCGTCGGTGTGTTCAAGGGAGCGGCCTATCGGTTGGGGGACGGATACGTGGTCCGGGACTTGAACTTCGACGAAAAAAGGTCGACGACGACGATCCGCCTCTACGACCAGGATTTCAAGCTGGTCAAGGAGATCGGCGCCCGCACGGCCTCAGAGGGCCTGACAAAGATCAACCTGGTGGCGGACTACTTCTCCCCCCGGGTGGCCGGAGACCGGCTCTATGTGATCGATGCCGCCCAGGATTCCGTCGTCACGGTTTACGACCGGAACGGAGTCGCGCAGAAGAAGGTCCGCCTGCCTCTGGAACCGCTCAAGATGACGGACACGCTGAGGGCGGCCGTCATCAAGCCCCTCAAGGACAGCTGGACGGGGCGGACGCGCTGGGAGGACTACGAAAAGCGGCTGTTCTTCCCCAACCAGACGCCCGGCCTCGATTATTTCGAAGTCCTCGACGGGAAGTTCGTCGTCCGAACGTACAAGTACCGGCAAGACACGGTCGAATTCGCCCTATTCGACGAGCAGGGCCGCGAGCTCCGGCGGCTGTATCTGCCCTTCACCGGCCGGCTGTCCAACGGCATCCTGTTCTGCTTCTCCCAAGGCCGCTATTTCTATCTCCGCGAGAATCCCGAGGAGGAGGTCTGGGAGCTCCACGTCGAGAAGGCCTGGTAGGCCGTCAT
>JAPKZH010000585.1 GCA_026393905.1 Candidatus Aminicenantota bacterium | reverse complement strand
ATGCCGGCACAGACGGTCAGGGCATCGACGTTTTGAGGGTTTAAAGCCAGGACCTTATCCATCGTCTTCAAGGCTTCCTGAGATTTTCCCGTGACCAGATAAGTGTGGCCCAGGCGAACCAGCAGAATCTCGGAATCCGGGATCCGGGCGATGCCTTGGCCCAGGGTTTCGATGGCCTGGTCGAATTTGTTCTGTCTTGCCTGGGCAATCGCTAGGTTGACGTAGCCAGCCGGAGAATCGGGGATGTCCTCCAGGATCCTGCGATAGACCCGCTCGGCCTCAGGGTATCGTTCTTCTAACTCATAGGCTTGCGCCTGCTGAATCAGCCTGAGCAGGTCTATTTTCTCTTTTGGGTCGGGAAAAGCTGAACCTGGCTTGGCCTGAAGCTCGGGTCGAGGGGCGTGGATAAATTTCCAGGTGCCTGAGATCAGCCCGACAAGTTCCGACCAGCCGAAGTTGTCTCGAGGGTAAAAGGTTTCGACCAGGCCGTCGAGGTCTTTCCTGCTCTTGCCCCTGAGCCAGGCGGACAGGCTCTGTCCTTGCATGCCCGCGGCTTCGTCTTTCAGGCCGATGATCTCCAGAATGGTCGGAGCGACATCGATCAACCTCGCCTGGCTTTCGATGACTTGAGCATGAGGAAAGACCTTTCGGTTATAAAAAATTAGAGGGACGCGAAGGGTTTCTTCATAAAGGAAAATGCCGTGACCGGCTTCCACCTTATCACCCAGCCCTTCTCCGTGGTCACCGGCGACAATGATTATGGTCTTCTCAAGAATTCCCTTCTCTTTGAGCCGCTCCAGAATGGCGCCCACATAATGGTCCATGTAAGCGATTTCGCCATCGTAGAGACGGCCGTCGAATTCTTCTCTGTAAGGCGAAGGCGGGTCATACGGCAGGTGCGGGTCAAAGTAATGAACCCAAGCGAAAAACCGGTTTTCCCAGTTTTTCTCCAGCCAACGCGAAAACCGGCCAAAAGTCTCCTCAGCCCGGCGCTCCGCGTTCGGGCTTTTCAAGGGCAGCTGCGATTGAAAGGTGTCGTCATAAGCATCGAAGCCCCGGCCGATGCCGAAGCGAGAATCGACAGAAAACGAGGACACAAAAGCCGCCGTCGTATAGCCTTGGCCTTTCAGGATATCGGCCAGAGTCTTAATCCCCGGCGGGAGGTCGTGACCGTTGTTGCGAACCCCATGCGTGACCGGATAGAGGCCGGACATGATTGAACAATGAGAAGGCAGCGTCAGGGGGGCCGGACAATAAACCCGAGCGAAGCGGATGCCCTCACGGGCCAGGCCGTCGAGATGAGGCGTCTTGGCCGGAGGATAGCCGTAACAGCCCAGATGATCGGCCCTTGTGGTGTCGAGCGTGATGAGAAGAACATTACATGTGGGCACAACCGGGAACCTGACCTGGCGTCTTCCCGGGACGATCACCGCGAGATAGACCAGGACCCCCAGAACGGCGAGCGTCCCGGCGATCCCCCATATCAATGCCGATCTAGCGCCCGATTTATGGCTTTGGACCTCTCGGGAAGCTGCCTTATTTTCGGTCAGGGATTTTAATTTCTTTTTATTATTCATCGAGGCTCGCTCGCGGAATTCCTTGTGCCAAGCGGCCGAACCACAGCGACACGAGAAGAATCTTGAGGTTCCAGTTTAAGGCATTTCCCTAAAGAGTCAAGAAAAAAGCCCGTCCTTCCCCCGAAGGACGGGCTTTTCTTGTTAACAGTTTCCGGAGCGCGCGATCAGAAAGAGAGCTTGAAACCCAAACGCGCCGACCAGGGGCCGAACCGGGTATCCCACTGATTGAACGCCGGATGGGCGATGCCCCTCGACGTGATGATGGACATGTAGTCCCGGGCGAATGTCCCGTTCAGGATCTCGTTCGTATAGCCCGTGAAGCTCTGCCTGTCGGCGGTGGTGATCTTGCTCTGGATCGTGTCGGTGTCGGTGATGTTGTTGACCTGGAGGTTGATGGATGCCCGCAATTTATTGCCGATCTTCAAGGCGTAATCCAGGTAGACATCGGCCCACGCGGTGAACGGCAGCCGGCCCAGGTCCGCCCGGCCGTTGACGTAGAAATACTTGGAGTTGTAAAGGATCTTGGTCGTCTGGGGCAAGCCGCTCCGGCCGTAGGCGACAATCCCCACGGTCAGCCCGAACGGGAAGGCGTAGGAGCCGAAGGCCTTGAAGTAATGGGTCCTGTCCTGGGGCAGAGGGCCGTCGAGCACCTTGCCTTGGCCGTCGTATCCCATGAACCAACGGTCGAAATCCTGTTCGACGCTCGGGCCGAGGCGGCCGCCTTCATCGGAGCTGGCCAGGCCGGAATAGTTCCCGAAGACGCGGCTCAGGGTGTAATTGATCCCGCCCTGCCAGTTGTTGCTGAACCTCTTTTCCAGCGAGATGTTGAGGCCGTAGTATTCCCGCGTCGCTTTCGGGCAGGGCCAGTAGTCTTCGATGAACTTTCCGCCCTGGGAGACCGGCAGGGACACGCCGAAACCGGGATTGGTGACCCAGAAGTCCTGGGAAACCGTCACGGCGCCGGTCGTCGGGTTGACCGTCGTGATGTAGACGCCGACATCCTCGATCGTCCGGATCAGGTGCTTCTGGACGAAGCGGACGGTGAGGGAGATGTTCTCCCCCAGCTTCTTCTCGGCGCCGAAGGAGATCTCCCGCTGGGAGGTCGGTTTGATATCCGGATCGACCCGGTTCAGCGATGGCGGCAGGTAATCCATGGACCCGGCGTAGGTGTTGCCGGCTTTCTGGCTCGCCGCGTCGTCGATCGTGCCGCTCGCCGCGATCTTGGTCCAATCCGGGTCCTGGAGGGCGTAGTAATCCTCCACGCGTTTCGTGCCGCCGAAGGTGAGCTGGCCCATGTAGAGCTTCATCACGTCATAGTATATCCCGTAGCTGGCGAAGATCTTCAGGCTGGAGTCCCCGAACATGTCATAGCTCAAGCCGATGCGGGGGGCCAGCGTGCTGTCCAAGCCGAACTTGACGGGATTTTCCGACCAGCCCGGGTAGGCCTTGTTGTCCGTGAAAGAAGGCATATACTGGCTCTCGGCCCGGATGCCGATATTGAGGGTCAGCCGGTCCTTGATCGTCCAGGAATCCTGGAGGTAAACCGACAGGTTGTGGCTCTTGACGTTCCAGACGCTCCCGGAGGGAGAGGTGAACGAGCTCCGGACAAGATAGTACCCGTACTTGCCGTAAGTCGGGCTCGACGGATCGGCGCCGGCGCCGACCCTGATCCCCAGATCGTCATTAGACTGGCCCCAATAAAAAGTTACCCGGGGATGTGTATAGCCCGTGAAGCGGTCTTCATAAAGGTAGTTATAACCGATGCCGGCCTTCAGGGCGTGCTCGCCCATCCAGTTGCGGTAGAGCGACACGTCCAGGTTGTTGCTGATCTTCCCGCGCAGGTATTTTTTCGTCTCCTGATACAACGTGCTGCTCGTCCAACCGGTGAGCTTGATCAGGTCCGGCTGGGCCAGGAAGAAGGCATCGTTGGCGAACATCGAGTTCGTATTGCCAAAATAATATGTCGAGGAGTCGGGAGGGGCGATCTGCTGGTTGTTCTGGTTCTGCTCGTGCCAGCCGGCCCGGTAGCTGATGAGCAGGTTGTTGCCGATGGAATAATCCGCGGTCAGCGAGGCGCTCTTGTTCGGATAGTCCGTCCCTTCCTTCGCCCATTCGTAATTGGCGACGCCGTTGCCGATGATCGTGGGGAGGGCCCCCCGGTAATTGGAGAAGCTGTTGATGTAGCTGGCCGAGAGGCGAAGGCCGGTGACCGGGGCGGACGAGATCCGGACCGATGCTCCCAGGCCGGTGTTTTTTGCCTTGAATGTCTGGAAGGGCCCTTTCCTCAAGTTGAAATCCCTCTGGGCCGCCGTCTGGTTGTAGTTCGGGTTGAACGAACCGTAGAACCACAGCTTGTCCTTGATGATATAGCCGCCGAGGCCGAAAACGGCTTCGTACCGGTCGTACTTGTCCCGGTCCTTCCCGCCGTTGTAGTACAGGTCGTCGTAGTTGACGTATTCCCAGACGTAGGCGCCGAACGGATCCCGCCTGAGGAAGGTCCGGGATTTCCCCTGCATGTACTGCCTGTTGTTCTCGTAGTAGCCCAGGATTTCGCCATGGAACTCGTTGCTCCCGGACCTGGTGATGACGTTGATGACGCCGCCCATCGAGCCGCCGTACTCGGCGTTGTAGCCCGAGGCCGTCACCTTGACCTCGTCCAGAAGCTCGAGAACGATGCTCTGGCCGCGGTCTCCATAATGGAAGTCAGTGATGTCCGCGCCGTCGGCGTACCACATGTTCTCGGCCCCGGAAGCGCCGTCCACCGAGATGCCCGCCGTGATGCTCTCGTTCTGAACGCCGGGGATGGTGCTGATCAGCGTGTCGAAATTCCTCCCCCGAGGAAGAGACATAAAGATTTCTTTGACCATGGTCATGCCTTTGACCGTGCTTTTAACATCGATCAAGGGAGACTGGCCGACGACCGTGATTTTCTCTTCGACGGCGGCCTGCTCAAGGGTGATATTCAGGGCCATCGTCTGAGAAAGTTCCAGATAGAGGCCCTTTCGGATCAACGTCTTGAATCCGGGCATCGTAAAAGTGACCTGAAAGTAGCCGGACGGAAGGGCCATCAAACGGAACGTCCCGTTGACATCGGTTATCGTGGAGGCTTTTCCGACCAGCTTAGGGTTCGTCGCTTCGACGGTCACGCCGGGAAGAGCATTCCCCTGATTGTCCACGACCTTTCCGGTGATCCTCCCTGTTGGCGTGAGTTGGCCGAAAGCCGTTCCCGCGGCCAAACCTAATGAGAGGAAAACGATAAATGCGGCGATAAAAATTTTCTTCATAAAGGCCCTCCTTCCAAATTTTTTGGGTGGTTATAAATTATTCCCGATCATGAAAATTGTCAATACAATAAAAATGATAAAAAAATATTTGTCAAGATCGCCGACTTTATCTGGAATGAATTCGAGCTTTGAGCTGCTTCAGGTAGGCTTTTTGTCCGGTGCGTCCGGAGCGGCGGGTTTGTCCATTCGCATCGCTTCCCGGCTGTACTCGTCGCGGCAGCGGGCGATCGTGTCTTTCAACAGCCTGGGGTTGCTTACTTTTTTATAGATCGTAGCCCCGTCCTCGGCCGCAGTCTGAATTTCCACGTCGCCATACCGGAGGATTCGTCCCAGCAGAGACTGGTAATAAGACAGGTTGTTGATTTTTTCCAGAGGGCTTTCCTTGGAAAAAAGGCTAAAAATACCCTTCTCGTCGATCACCCTCAGGTTGGTCACCGCCCAAATGTCCCGGCGCCGATACCATTCCCGGTAAAGGAAATAGAGGAAGGTGATCGCCAGGAAGATGCCGCCGATCCAGCGGATGACAGTCATAAAGCCGCTTGTTGTCCGGACGATAAAGAACAAAATGAGGCAAACGATCACGGCGAAAAACAAAAGCAGAAAGGGTTCGATCACAGTCACCCAATGCGTCCTCGTTTCAAGGATTTTTCTTTCTCCCGGTCTCAAGTTTGTTCTCATGGAATCCTACTCCAGTTTCTCCATCAACGCCAGGAAGCGCGGCTGCTTCCGGAGCGGATCGAGATTGCTGTCATGCAAGTACCATCCCTTTTGGGCAAGGCCGTGGCCGACCGCCCGTTCCAAACAATCGAGCGCCTCGTCGATCTCGCCCGCGAGGGAGTAAATACATCCCAGGTTGTAGAGAAGCATGGGCTCATCGGGCGCGATTTTCTGCGCCCGGCGGGCCCAATCGAGGCCAAGCTCCCGCTCGCCAAGAGCGACCAGACCGTTGGCGCCCATATAGAGGGCACGGACGTCATCGGGATGAAGCTGGATGCGCTCCTCGACAAGGGCGACGCCGCGGCGGCGAGCGGCAATTCCATCGTCAGGACGTCCCAGCGTGTCGTAGATCTGGGCCACGAGCAGCGGCGCCTGGTAATCGTCGGGGCGAACCCGGATCGCTTCCTCGAAGAGCCGCGCCGCCTTCTCGAGATCTCCGTTGACGAAGGTGTGGCGGGCATAAAAATACCATGCCTCGAAAAGTCCGGGATCGAGCCGGATCGCGGTCTCGAACCCATTCTCCGCTTCCTCTTTGCGGCCGCTGATCGACAAAGCCAGGGCATGGGAGGCCTGGGTTTGAGCAGAGTCTGGAGCCAGCTCAACGGCGCGGCGGCTGGCAGAGATGGCTTGTTCGCGCACAGACTCCCGGCGGTCGGAGTAGAGGAAAATATACGACCAGCAGTCGGCGAGCCCGGCATAGGCCAGGGCGTATCCCAGGTCCAGCTCGGTCGCTCGGGCAAAGAGCTGCAAGGCGAATTCGATGTCGTGCCGACCGTATTTGAAGTAAAAGCTCCGCCCCCGCAAGTAATAGTCGTAGGCTTGAACGTGATGGGTCGGAGACTTCTTCAACGCCCCTCGTTCGTGCGGGCTGAGCGTTACCTGGAGGGCCCGGACGATATTTTTCGCGATCTCATCTTGGATCTCAAAGATGTCCTTTAACTCGCGGTCGAAGGACTCCGACCATAGGTGGAAACCCTGCGCCGTGTCGACGAGCTGGGCGGTGATCCGGAGCCGGTTGCCGGACTTGCGCACGCTTCCCTCGAGGAGCGTTTCGACTCGAAGACGACGGCCGATCTCTTTGAGCTCAACCGCCGTATCCCTGAACTGAAAGGAGGCCGTCCTCGAGGCGACCCGTAAGCCCTGAACCCGGCTCAGGGCATTGATGATCTCCTCGGCGATCCCCTCGCAAAAATAGGCTTGGTCCTTCTCCCGGCTCATGTCGACGAATGGCAGCACAGCGATGGAAGGAATATCATAGGCAGGAGACACGCATCCCTCGCGGCGCAACCGATCCAGCTCATCGCGGAGGTCGAGGGCCGAAGCCATCCGGTAATGAGTGTCCTTCTCGAGGCAGTGCCGGAGAATCCGGTCCAGCCGGCGGGGCAGTCGCGGATTCAGCTCGAGCGCCGACCGCGGCTCGTCCCTGAGGATGCCGGCCATGACTTCGGTCACGGTCTCGCCGGCGAAGGGATGCGCGCCCACGGCCAGCTCGAAAAGGAGGATTCCAAGCGAGAAAAGATCGGTGCGATGGTCGAGCGCTTCCTCCTTGAGCTGCTCGGGGGACATGTAGCAGATCGTCCCGGAGATGCTCGTCTCGAGCGTTACCGTCTTGGTGACCACCCCATCCGCAGGCGAAGGTATCGGGTTGAGAATCCGAGCCAGGCCGAAGTCGAGGACCTTCACGTTTCCAGCGCGGTCGATCATGACGTTGCCGGGCTTCAGGTCGCGGTGGATGATCCCCCGGGCGTGGGCGGCGGCGACCGCGTCGACCAGCGGGATCGCGATCTTGAGAAAGCGGTCCAGAGAAACGCCGCCGGGAGTGATGACTTTTGAAAGCGGAACGCCTTCCACCATCTCCATGGTAAAGAAATGGATTCCCTCGGCTTCCGCGATCGAATAGATCGT
>JAPKZH010000211.1 GCA_026393905.1 Candidatus Aminicenantota bacterium | reverse complement strand
ATCCGGCGTGAGCCGTAGCAATCAGACTGACCAGGCATCCTTTTACATGCTCAAGGGCGAGATCGCTTTGGCTCAACAGCAATTTGAGGAAGCGATCAATTCCTTCGGAATGGCCGCCAACCTGAGAGGGATGATGCTCGAAGACGGTCTTGCCCTCGCTTATTTTAAAAGCGGGAACCTGGACAAGTCGATCGAAAAATACCAGGAATTCGTTAAGACCGATGTCCTGGGCTATGAAGGACAGGAGCTGTGGATTCTCGCCCATTATCAACTCGGCAAGCTCTATGAACAGAAAGGGGAGTCGGCCGAAGCGGCCAAATACTACGAACGCTTTTTCGAAATTTGGAAAGAGGCCGACCCCGGTTTTCCCGAGGTTGAGGATGCCAAAAAGAGGCTGGCGGATCTGAAGAAAAGCTAGTTATTTTGTGAAGATGAGGCCAGAGCTAGCAAGAGGTCTTATCGTTTAGCTGATTTTCGACAGTTGATTTTTTGAAGTTCTTGTAAATGAATAAATTACGGAGTCTCAAAAAAAGTTTGGCACTACGCTCGTTCATCCCAGTGAAGTCACCGAAGACGGCGGGCGAACCCCCGCCGCAAGAAACACCTTGTGGGCCGCGCCCTCAAGATCCGTCCGCAATAAATAGGATTTCCCGCCCATTTCCACCTTGACCGCTTGAATCTTCCCCAGATCCCTCATCAGCGTCGGCCAAGAGACCTCGACGTTGTGCTCGTCGAGCCTTTTCTGGAGGTCCACCTCCAAGCGCAGCGCCAGGAATCCGGCGACGATGTGCCCGATCGAGGTGTCGTCGCGATGATGGAAGATCGGCCGTACTTCCAGCGTGCTCTTCGTCTCCCGAAACGCCCGTTCCACACGCCACAGGCTTTTATAAGTCTTGGCCACCTCCGCGGCGGGAAGCTCCGTATTCGTCCGCAAGACATACTTCCCGTCGTAACGGGCCTCGGCGGTTACTTTTTCCTCGTCGATCCGCATCGAGCCTTTCGTCACCCGGAGATATCGGGCATAGCCTTTGTTGGAGATCAGACTTTTTGCGCCGCCGGCCAGCTTCTCCCGAAGATGGTCCAGGATCGCCAAGCGCGCCGCTTCGTCCTTCCGTGCTTCCTCTTCGTTCAGACAGACGACGTAGCGGCGGTCATCGACGACGACTTCCTTGACCTTCAGGTTCTCCGCAACCTCCTGGAAACGACCGGCCCGGGCCAAAACCTCCCCCCCAATCTCCTTTTGTTTCCTCATCCGGCAGCCCAGAATGTAGTCATACGGCGCTTTTTCCGAGTCCAAAAGTTCCAGGCTCTTTTTCCCCATCATCCCTCGATCCGCCACGACGACCACGCGGCCGATCCGAAACCGCTGCCGCAACTTCCCGATCATCGCTTCAAAGGCCTCCGGATCGGCCGTGTTCCCCGGAAAAACTTCCCAGGAGACCGGCCGGCCCTCGCGGTCCACCACCACCCCCAAGACTAGTTGCGGCAAATCCGGCCGCCGGTCCCGCGAGTAGCCGCGCTTGCGCCACTCCGTCTCCGTGTCCCGGTAGACATAGACGCTGGTCGTATCCATAAAGACCAAGTCCAATTCCTGGGAAAAAAGATCCCGATCCCACTCGAAGAGGGCCTTCTCCAGTTCCTCGCGGATCTCGGCCAAAAAGCCGTTGGTCCGGTAGAGATGCTGCAACTCGATCTTCGAAAAACCCTCCACCGTCTCCGCCCAGCCATAACCCTGCAGATCCGAACCCGGAGCGCACAGCCTCTGCAGGACCATGGCGAAGGCGACCCGCTCGACGTCGAAGCCGAACTTGCGGCCTTCGCTCAAACGCCGCAGAATCTCATCGACCCCTTGTTCTTCCCACAGACGATTAAAAATCAAGGCCGGCCCCCATATTTTGGAAACCCTCGCGGCCAGGGCTTGGTCTTTAATCAGGCGGTATTTATGGCTGAACTGGGCCAGGCTTTCGACCAAGGAATCAATGGTTCCTTTGGCCAGGAGCTCGTCTTTGCGTCCGAGGGTGGCGAGGACGCGTTGGCGGGGCTTACCGTCTTGGCGATAGGACTGGGCGATCTGGAGGTACTCATAGAGGACGCCGTTCTGGATGCTACGCTTAAAACGGAAGAACATACTATAATTATAATATAAAAAAGCTAAATGTCAAGCGATTAAAAAGCTCTTTAGGCACTACGCTTTAGGGAAAAATCTCTTTTTTGGACGTAAGTTGTTGATTTTGTGAGAGCGGAATTTTTTGGTGGCTTCCCAACTGTCGAAAATCAGTCTGACTTCGGTCGCAGGCTTGGCCAAAGCGAGTCTCGTTGCCGGCAAGTACAAGATTATCGAGGAAGTCGGCCGGGGTGGGATGGGGGTTGTGTATAAAGCCGAGGACATCAAGCTCCAGCGTATGGTGGCCCTGAAGTCCCTTCCTGCGCAATGGACGACCAACCGGGAGGCCAGAGAGCGTTTTGTCCAAGAAGCCCGGGTAGCCTCGGCTCTGGATCATCCGAATATCTGCAATATTCACGAAATCAAAGAAACCGAAGACGGCCATATGTATATCGCTACGGCCTATGCTGTGATCGGAGAGAAGGACAAGGCGATCGAGCGGCTGGAGAAATAAGATCGACCAGCAAGAAACCATCAAAGGAGGATGAAAATGAACAAAATGTTCAAGGTCATCTGTTTGTGTCTGTTAGTGCTGTTAATGAGAGAGCCCATCCGGGCCCAGCAAACCGGAGAGATCCGGGGGAAGATCGCTGAGGAAAAAGGCGAGTTCCTTCCCGGCGTCACGGTCACGGCGAAAAGCCCAAGCCTCCAGGGGCTTCGGACCGCGCTCTCCGATAAGAACGGCTATTTCCGGCTTCCTCTTCTCCCCGTGGGGACATATTCATTGACCTATGAGCTCTCCGGGTTCGAAAAGCTGACCATGGTCGAGCAAACCGTCCCGCTCGGATTCACGGTGGACCTTTCCGTGATATTGAAGCCGGCCCGGCTTGCCGAAGAGATCACGGTCACCGCGATAAATCCGCTGATCGACAAAACCAGGACCGATAACAGCTATCGATTGAACAGCGACGATCTCTCCCGGATCCCGACGCAGGCCAGGACGATCGCCGAAATCGTAGGTTTCACCCCTGGAGTCACGGGAGTGAGAGTGAACACAATCTCAGGCGGAGCGAGTTCAAGCCTGGGAGCCGAGGCCGGCCTGCCCAGCTTTAGGGGCGAAGGGGATGCCGCGAACAATTGGCTTGTCGACGGCCTCACGATGAACAGCGTTGTCTACAACAATTCCGGAGTCAAGATCAATTTTGACTCCTGGGAAGAAGTCCAGATCGTCTCCGACAAGTTCGCTCCCGAAATGGGCTTGGGCATGGGGGGCCTCATCAACATCGTGACGAAATCCGGAAGCAACACAATTCACGGTGAACTGGGAAGCCTTATCCGTGATTCGAATCTTCGTGCTCAGAGGATCGAACAGCTCTCGGCGGCCACCTTGCCGGAAACGTCCCTCTATCAATATTTCGGAAACCTGGGCGGCCCGGTCTTCAAAGACAAACTCTGGTTCTTCATCTCTGACAATTATTTTCGGAACCGGGATCGAACGGAATCACAATCCCTTGTTTGGCTGACGATCCCGGCCGGCGATCGACGCGTGGGCACAAACAACGCTTTTGGGAAGCTCACGTTCACGCCCCAAAAGAACCACACGATTTCCTTGAGCGCAACATTGGACAAGTTCCTGAACCAGACCGGCGGCATCGGCGTCAACGAGACGTGGACGAAAATCGAATACACAGATTATTCTTATCGACTCAATTACAGGGGAATCCTTTCCGAACACGCTCTCTTAACCGCGGCCTTTGGACAGAATCGGCAGAAGGCCACTCCCGTCCTCCTCAGCGGGGACTACGGCCCGCCCTCTTATTTCTGGCAGGATATCGGACAGACGACAAACAACGCCAACGGCTTCAATGACAATACGGAATGGAGAACCGACGCGATCGTGAGTGCGACTCAATACTTGGATCTGGGCCGTTGGGGCAGCCATGAGGTCAAGGCCGGCGTCAGCTATTATGAAAATAAATATGACCAAAGCTGGCGGTGGGCGGGACGTGATGCCGATCCCTGGCCCGGGAATGGATTCGACAACGGGCTGACGATCACCTGGGCCACACCGGGCATTCCCCTCCAGTTACAGGAAAATGGGGCCGGCGAAATCAAGGACTCGACCCGAGGATTCGGTTTCTATATCGAAGACAATGTCACTCTCGGCCGCTTTTCTATGATGTTCGGGTTGAGGGCCGACACGCAAAAAGTTTTTAATGATCCTGGAGTGAACGTCTGGAGCTGGACACTTGGTGATTTCATGCAGCCTCGGGCCTCTTTGGCGGTCGATCTTACCGGAGACGGCCGGAATGTCCTTAAATTCGGCTTTGGCCGCTTCGCCATGCCCATTGCCGGTTTATACCTGACGTTTGTCAATCAGAGCTGGGGATTCAACACCCGAAACTATGAATGGATCGGCCCCGAAAACCCGACAAAAGCCCAACTTAAAGATGCCGCCAATTGGCTTTTCGTCTGGGAGCAAAGCGCCACGGCTTCTCCTATAGAGGTCGACCCTGAGCTGAAGCCCAACAAAATGTCCAAGTTTCTCTTGGAATTCGACCGGCAACTCGGGACGAACTGGTCGCTCAAATTTAGAGGCGTATATTCCTATTCCAATAATCTTCTGGAGGACATTGCCGTTTATGCCCCGGAGACGCCTGGGGGCCTCAAGTATATTTTCACGAACTTCGACTTGAGAAAGAGAGATTACAGAGCCGTCGAAGTCGAATTGAACGGAAGGGTCGCCGGCCGCTTCATGCTGAACGCTTCATACACCTGGTCCCAGGCGAAAGGGACGAATCCAGGAAACTCTTTCGAGTCGGCGGCCTGGGATGTTGGATGGGGGAGCGGATATGACGGCGGTGTTTTTGGCGATCGTCCTTACGTTCCCCCCGGAGCTCCCGAAAAGGAGGATTTTGACAGCTTATTTTATGGACTGGGCGGGCGAGGCATCGGAGACGAAGGCTGGTATGGATTCCTTCCCTACAGCGTAGACCATGTCGTCAAGGTCCTGGGAACTTATCTCGCGCCTTACGGCTTCAACATCTCCGTATATGCGGAATACCTTTCCGGATATCATTGGGAGAAGAAGGGGTGGTCGCCCGGTTATGAATTCTATTTCACTTTTCCCGAGGGCCGAGGAGGGCGAATCACGCCGGCGCATTTGAACGTCGATCTGGCGGTGGAAAAAGATATTCGGATGAAAAACGGGATGACCCTGGGCCTTGGGATAAACGCTTATAATATCCTGAACAACCAGAGGCCGGTCTCCTACATGAAGGAAGACAACGAATTGTTCGGGCAGGTCTGGGCCCGCCAGCTGCCGCGCTGGGTGCAGCTTAAGAAGAATATTCGATTCTAGTAAATCGGGGTCAAACCAACTCGTAACGCATAATGATCAGGGAGGTTTGCGTAATGAGTAGGTTTGACCCCGCCAACCCCTCTAATTTACGGCGATTTGACACTAATTTTTTCTTATGTTATATATCGCCTGAAATTAAATGGTGGGTTAGTCTTTAAGCCAGGGATAAGCTTGGGCGCGCAAAAAATGCTCAATGGTTTTTAATAGAAGCAGCATCCATGATATCTCCAGGCGATAAGATCAAGCATTACGAAATCATCCGCCTGATCGGGAAAGGGGGAATGGGTGAGGTCTATCTCGCCCATGACACGCACCTGGACCGCCGGGTTGCCCTGAAGTTCCTCGCCGAAGGGCTCCGCGGCGACCAAAAAATTCGAGGACGGTTCCTCCGGGAAGCCAAATCCGCAGCCGCATTGGACCACCCTTTTATCTGCAAAATCTTTGAGGCCGGAGATGAGGGCGGCCAGGCCTACATCTCCATGGAGTATGTTGAAGGCCAAAACTTACAGGAAAAGCTGGAAAAAGAAGTCCTGCCGCTCCGGGAGACTCTTCGCATTGTTCTCGAAATCGCCGAGGCCCTGGAAGAGGCGCACAAAAAAGGCATTGTCCACCGCGACCTGAAGCCGGCCAACATCATGATCACCCCTCAAGGCCATACCAAAGTCATGGACTTCGGCCTGGCCAAGCGGTTCCAGCCTCTGGAAGGGGATTTCGCCCGCACTCTGACTCAAGCGTCGCTGGGCATCTCCGGGCAGGGGATGATCGCGGGGACAATCGCCTACATGTCACCGGAACAGGCGCGCGGCTCGCCCGTCGACAGCCGCAGCGATATCTTTTCTTTGGGGATTATCCTGTACGAGATGATCTATTGAAAGCATCCATTCTCAAAGCAGACGCCCATCGATACTCTCACATCCATCCTCAGGGACCCGACTCCGACGACCCATTTGAAACAGAAATCCGCGAATCCCATCGTCTCCCCCATCGTGCGCAAATCCCTGGCCAAGGAGCCCGGGCAGCGCTACCAAAAAATCGGCGATTTCATCACAGACCTCAAGAAGATCCAAAAAGAAACATCCGGCGGGACGCGGACTCTTGTCCGCGGCTGGCCCGCCATCGCCGCAGCCGTCTTGGTTGTCGCTCTGCTTGTCACGGGTGTCCTCCTGCTCACGCGCCGCTCAGCCGTGAGCCCACCGGCCGGTGGGCCAAAGACCATCTCTGTGCTCGTGGCGAACTTTCAGAATAAAACAGGGGATCCCATCTTTGACGGTGTGCTTGAAAAAACATTGGATATCAGTTTGGCCGGCACGTCCTACATCTCGCTTTACAACCGTCAAGAGGCCCTTAAAGTAGCTGCCAAACTCGATCCCAGCACCGGTGAAACTCTTAACGAAAAGCTGGCCCAATTGGTCAGTCGCACAGCGGGAATCAACGTGGTCGTGGGAGGATCGATTGATAAGAGTGACAAGGGGTATACGATCAAAGTATGGGCCCTGGATACCATCAAAACTAAGAATATCTATGAGGACTCAAAATCCATCGGCACCCAGAGCGAAATCTTGAAGGCGGCCGATCAATTTTCAGCTAAGCTGAGGTCGAATATAGGCGGCGTCTCAGCCGGTTCTGTGCAAGCCCTTACGAAAGAGACATTTACGACGACGTCCCTCGAAGCGATGCAGGCCTTTGCCCGCGGTCAGGAACTCGATGATATCGGCAAATCGGAGGAAGCCCTCAAGGAGTACCTCCGGGCGATCGATCATGATCCCAATTTCGGCCGCGCTTACGCCAGCCTGGCCGTGATCTATCTCAACTGGGGCCGCCTGGACGAGGCTGAAAAATATTTCCAAGAAGCGATGAAACGGATCGATCAAATGACGGACCGGGAAAAATACAGGACCCGCGGCATCTATTATCTCATGGTCAAAGACTGGAAAAAAGCGATCGATGAATACAGCGCGCTCTTGAAGCAATATCCGGGAGACTATGTCATCCATGCCATGCTGGCCATCGCTTATTACTATGCTCGGGACATGCCCAAGGCCGTTGAAGAAGGACGCCTCGACGTCAAATACAATCCTCAAGGCGTTCATGCCCATGGCAATATGAGTTGGTATGCCCTTGTCGTAGGAGATTTAAATACCGCTGAGGAGGAATCACGCACGGCGCTGAAAATACAACCTGATTACGAAAGAGCCTACGTGACTCTGGCCCTGGCACAGCTGGCCAAAGACCAACCCGGCCAAGCCGCAGAAACATATCGAAAGCTTGAGGCTTTGAGCTCCTATGGTGCGTCATTGGCGGCGACAGGTTTGGCCGACCTTGCCGTCTATGAGGGTCGGCTGGCAGAAGCCGTTACAATTCTCGAGAAAGGAATCGCTTTTGATCTCAAAAACAGCCTGCCTTTGCACGCTGCCGATAAATGTATTATGCTGGCCGAGGCGTATCTCCTTCAGGGGAAAAAAGAGTTAGCCATAGGAGCCGCCGAGAGGGCCGTCAAAATTTCCAAAGAAGTCGAGATCCTCTTTTCGGCCGCTCTCGTCTATTCCAATGCCGGGCAGGAAGACAAAGCCCGGGCCCTGCATACAGAATTGAACAAAAAGCTCCAGCCGGAACCTCGGGCTTACGCCAGGCTGATTGGGGGGGAATTAAGCCGGATCAGAGGGGACTTCGGCAATGCCGTAAAGCTGTATCAAGAAGCCAAGTCGGAAGTCGACACATGGCTCGGCCATTATTTCCTTGGCCGGGCCTACCTTCAGGCCGAGGACTATACTGCCGCTATTTCAGAGTTTGAAATGTGTCAGAAAAGGAGAGGGGAAACGGCCTCCATTTTTCTGAACGACCTCCCCTCCTTCTCTTACATACCTCCTCTTTATTACTACCTGGGCCGGACGCAGGAAGGGGTGAGCAGCAAAAGTGCATCTGATTCTTATAATAAATTCCTTAAGCTTAAAGAAAAAGACGATGGAAGCGACCCTCTGGTCAAAGCCGCCCGCCGTCGTCTGGCCGCCATCCGCTAGGCCAGGTGCCCGAGTCAATTTGGAGGGGAAGACCCCTTCCAACGGGCATCGAACTGCGTCCGACGCCCTGCCTTCCCTTCTCGGGCGGGGCATGAAACCCCGCCCTGCGACCAAGGGGGCGACTCCCCCTTGGAGTCCTCTACGAGCGGCTCCCCGTGGCACGGGGAGCCGCTCATAAAATCGACTCTATCCCTCGACCGAAAAAAATCGTCTTCCTTTAAGCGCGAGGCCGCATCTTTCAACCCGAAATTTGCCGGCTATTGTTTGTACTTGACCGTGGCGTAATCTAAGCCTTTTGTGCCGCCTTGGCTCCTTCCTGTCACATAGATATTTCCTGCGGAATCAACAGCAATGGCCGCGGCTTCATCAGCGCCGTTGACATCTTTATTATTGTACCTCGCCCGCCAGATGAGTTTCCCGGCGTTGTCATACTTGATGGTTAAGTAGTCAAGGCCTGTGCCGTTTCCTTCGCTCCTGCCTGTTACATAGACATTGCCTGCGGAATCAAGACCGATGCCCGTGGCTTCGTCAATCAGCTTGACGTTGTCGTACCTTTGAACCCACTGTTGAAGTCCGTTGATGTCATACTTGATGGTGACATAGTCAAAGCTGCTTGTCGCACCTCCCTGGCTCCGGCCCGTCACATAGACATTGCCCGCTCCATCGATAGCGATGGCCGAGGCTTCATCAGGGCCATTAAACGCGGGATAATTATACCGGGCCTCCCAGAGGAGAACTCCAGAGCTGTCGTACTTGATGGTCAAGCTGTCGAAATCTGTTCCGCTCCCCTTGCTCCTGCCCGTCACATAGACATTCCCCCCGGCATCCACAGCGATGGCCGTGGCTTCGTCGTCGCCATTGATATTATTGTACCTTTGAACCCACAGGGGGGTTCCGCTGGAGCTGTACTTGATTGTGGCATAATCAAAGCCCTTTGCGCCTCCGTAGCTCCTGCCTGTTACGAAGACATTTCCTGCGGGATCGACAGCAACGGCCGTGGCTTCGTCAGCGCCCTGGATATTATTATCGTATCTTGCTCCCCATTCCACTTTGCCCGTATTCGGGTTGTACTTGATCGTGTAATAATCATAGTGTTTGACATCCGTTTTGCTTAGACTATCCTCGCTGCATCCTGTGATATAGACAAATCCGGCGTTGTCGAGCGCAATGGCCTTGACTTCATCATTCCCATTCCGGCGGTCATCGTATTGCACATCCCAGATGAGTTTTCCCGAGCTGTCATATTTTTGCGAAGAGTAGTCAGAATGCTTATTGACCATTCCTCTGTAGCCATAGCCCGTGACACAGACAATTCCTGCGGCATCAACGGCTACGGCCGTGCCGTAATCCCCCAGGTGGGCGGGACCATCATACCTGGCGCTCCAGTTCTGGAGTCCTTCAGTGTTATAGCTGATCGTGTAGGCATCGGGTCCTGTTGTCCGCCCCGTGCTATAGCCGGTCACGAAGACATTCCCGGAGGGTTTATGGACGGCAATGGCCTTGGCTTCATCATTACCGTTCATGGAATCATTGTTATACCTTTTGACCCAGCTCTCCAACGGCCTAAACTTTGCCGTAATCAAGTGATCCGACCGGACGTTGATAAACGTGTGAGAGGTTACAGCCCCCTGCGATAAATTATCGACGAGGACATCTTCTAGGAGATAGCCCTCATTGGGCGATATGTTGAACACCTGGCTATTCCCACAGACGACCATCACCGGGCCTGAAGGAATGATCGTGCCGCCCTCCGGAGGAGCGGCCGCGGCCGTTATGGTGTACATGTTCTGGGCGAACGTAGCCTGGATCGTATGGTCGGCTCTAACATCCATGAACGTATAAGTCGTCTTGGGGCCCTGAGAAACACCATCAACGAGGACATCCGCCACATGATAACAATCGGCTGGATTGACAGCGAATGTCGCGTCTGTTCCATGAGCCACTTTCACTGAACCCGAAGGATTTATGCTTCCCCCGCCTCCTGCTGTCGCCGTAATCGTATGATAGGCGAGGCCGACGCTTATTTGAAACATCCTTTGGGCTTTTTGCGGTGGAGTGCTTATGTCCGTGACCTCGGCCATAAAGGAGATGATCGCCGGGTATGAGACATTCGGGTCATAGAGCGGGGTTCCAGAAATACTTCCGTTGGCATTCATGGACAGGCCGGAGAACGAACCGGTGACTGGATACTGAAGGAGTATCGGCTTCCAAATATAGATCCCTCTGTCATCATTCGGATCGTTGGGCGTACCTCCATTATCGATCGAAACGGGTTGTCCGCCATATGCGTCCAGCTGGGCCGTCACGTAGGGATCATTGACCATAGCCGCAGGCAGCGTTTGATCGACAACAAACAAGGAAGAAGCAAGGGGTATTTGCCCGTCCGGATTAAGGCCTTGGGAGACGGCCGCGCCGGCGATCGTCTTGGCGTAGTCTTCAGGATTAAAGGGGGTCGAGGCAGCCGTGGTTCTCAGAGTCTTTGAGCTTTGGATTGTTCCGCCTCCTGAGGAAGGACTGGGCTCGATGATTCTGATTGTACAAACCGCGGTTTCTCCCGGGGCCAGGGAAAAGGTGTTGCTGCGGAAGGCCGGGCTGCGGAAGGCCGGGCTCCGGAAAGCCGGGCTGCGGAAGGCCGGGCTCCGGAAAGCCGGAGCTTCTACTTTTAAGACGAGATCGTGGTGTTCGTCCTCAAACAGATGGCAATCGTTGAGAAGGGCACCGGACGAAGGCGTCGTGGAAACGCGATAGATCAGGAGCTGATAGGTCCCTCCCGTAGGCAGAGATGGTTCTTCCCCGACGGGGACAAAGGAATAGGCGGAAGTCATGTTGCTGTTATTCGTCACTCTCCATTGGAGGTCGGTGACCTTTCCATCGGGGATATCGCCGACTGCCGAAGAACGGAACGCCGGATTGACGACATTGCCGCTCCTGAATGCCGGGCTTCTAAAAGCGGGGGTGACGATGTCGGGATTGCAGTTTTCCTGGATATAATCAAGATAGGGAACATAGACGATATTTTCACTCAGCATCGTCGGGTCCGTCAAGTTGATCGGGGAGGGGGCATCCATCATCATGTCGGGAGTGTGATATTCCTCTGCAACAGGGACAATTTGAGTGTTGACAGGATCAGGATTGAGCGCAATATAATCGACAAAGTTGCCGGAGCCATTGATTTCTTCAACCTTGACCTTGAACGTCGCATAAGGATTTGTTTCATACGGTTGAACAAAAACGGTCATGGTTACGGATGAATATGGGGCGATATCGACCTCGACCCACTTTTCGCCGCCGTTGAGAAATGGAGGTTCCCAAGTTCCGGGAGGCCCGGCTTCCCAGAATGAGGCCGGCATCCCGTTCGGGCACTCAATCGTCAATCGGACATTCTTGTGGCCCTCCATCATATTTTTCGCAAAAACGAGAAACGTTCGCCTGTAGGTGATGAGCGGCTTGGTGTTGACGGGCGAACCGACCATCAAACCCTGGGTGATGTGCGACGAATAGATATTTTGATTCCGCATCCCCGTTCGGCCTCCGCTTGAGCATGGATAGGCGGAAGAACAAGGTTGCGATGGCGGAGTGTAGGTTGTCCAATCGTCATCGGAAGGAGGACGGACATCCCGGTTGTCGGTCCAGCTGATAAAAGAGGTGGCCGGGTCCGTTAATTCCGTATTAAAGCGCCAGCTCCCTGCATCGAACAGGAACGGGGGAGCAGAAGCGATATCGATATAGTCGCCAAAAAACGCCGTCAGTCCGCCCCCAAATAACGTGAAATTGGGATTATTACGCTCAACCCGGACAATCTCGACAGGCTCGGCGACTTTGCCTCCGCTATCGGTCTTCACCCAGTGAAGGTATTTGGAGACCTGCTTGACTTCGGTAAAGGATGGAGTGGCCGTCGGCGAGGCCTGGGCCACCCAGACATCCATCGTATGCCGTCTTCCGGTCGGTCCCGGATCGGAAATGTTGTCGGCGAAACCTCCCTCGCTTTTTCGCGTATCATACCAGGTTATCCTCAGCCGTCCAGCGGCGAAGGCCATAGAGGGCATGATTTGATGGCCGCGTCCTCCATGGTTATTGATGGCCTGGGGCGGTCCCCAATTGATGCCGTTGGTCGAGGTGGCGATGACGATCCGGGCATCACCGCCGGGCCCCCAACCGCGCCCCGACCAGGCGACATAGACAATGCCGTTGTCGGCGACGGCCAACGTGGGGAAGGCGTAGGTCCTGAAACTGTTTCCCGATGAATACTGATCGAAGGCATTGATCAGGGTCGCCACGACAATGGGCTTAGAAAACGTATTGCCGAAATCCGACGACTGGCTCATCATGATGGCCGAGGGCTCGCTCTGGGAGCCAAATCGCCGCCAGGCGATATAGATTTTGCCGTCCTGGGGGCTGACGGCGATCGTCGTGCCTTGATTGATGTGCTGACTTTCGCTGACTTTTATGGGTCTTTGCCATGTCGTGCCGCAGTCGGTCGACCTGGCAAACATGATTTTGCTCTGGTCCCCGCCGGATAAACTCCCCAAAAAGATGCTATAGGCAATGTAAACGTTGTGACGGGCCACATACTGGACGGGCGTATTCGGTGTGCTGATCGGAACTGTTCCGGAGCCATTCCTCGGCGCATCAACGGCGATCCACGGTTTATCGGCAAACTGGCCGGATGTCCCCTCATCGATGATGGTCGCGCCAAGATATTTTATGGGGTCCGTCTCCCCGACTTGGACTACGTTATTGTCAATGAAGCGGGCGACAAAGATGACGCTTCGTCCATGGAGAACTCGATCAAAGGCAATCCCGCTGTAATAGAAAAGACCGTTGGCCCCTGCCCGGACCGTGGGGTCGGACGCGGCGCTGAGCCCAAATAGCGGAGAGCTCCTTCCCTCGGCCGACGTGTCTAGGGGAAATCCCGGAAGAAGCGTGCTGATCCAGGATTCGCCGCCGTTAAAGGACTTGAACAGGCCCAGCCAGGCATCTCCGGCCGCGGCTTTCTCGGGAATTCCCGGCAGCGACCCTTCCGATATGGGCATATCTATCAAGCGGTAATCATTTGAACCGAAAACAAGATGAAGGTGGTTTCTTGTAGAAGAAGCCCCCGAAGGCTCGTTCTGCCTCTGCAGGTAGGGATCCCCGTTGACGCATTGGGTCCCCGAAACCATGTTGACATTTCGACCGACGACAAGATCCGAATCCTGGACCTGCTGGCCAAGTCGGGGGT
>JAPKZH010000576.1 GCA_026393905.1 Candidatus Aminicenantota bacterium | reverse complement strand
CTCGCTCCTTGCCAAAATTTCGAGCGCCGTGGCCGGGTCAAGCTAGTTCGTTCTCCGGCTGAACAATCTTTTGGCATTTGACGTCTATCTCCTGTTTTCCTTCGTGATTTTGGACAGGTTTGTCAACACTAAAATCATCGTCTTCTGCGGATATCTCCTGCTCAGCTTGAACCCCTTTGTCCTGGACTATTTTTCCCTGTGCCGGGGGTATGGATTGTCCTTGGGATTTCTGATGGCCTCCCTGTTTTTCTTTTTCTCGTTCCTGGATAAAGAGCTCGGCCACAAACCGGACGCCTATCGCCGGTTGCAGTTTTCCCTGACGGCCCTCTGCCTTGGCGTTCTGGCCAACTTCAGCCTGCTCAACGTCTATCTCGGCCTGGTTGTTTTTGCCTTCGGATTTTTTGTCGTTATGAATGGGAAAGACAAACACGACGTTTCCTTGGCCGGACCCGTCCAAAACCAACCGAAAAATAAAAAATTCCTTTGGCCCGTTCTCGTCTTGGCGGCCGTCGTCTTCAACCTCCTGGTCGTTTCGCAGGATTTTTCCTTTGCCGATAAGCTGTTCGAGCCCGTGGCCGTCAGGATCACGGGCCTCAGCGAGCAGGACAGACAAGAGATGCATGTTTTGAGAGTCGACATCCAAGACCGGAAGGAAGAATTGCGCTCTCAAAATGACCTGTGGCGGCCTGAGAAACCGGCCTATTTCACGGCCATCGAGTTCCGATGCCTTCCTCATCTGATCGGCAAAATCAAGCGCCTGGAGATACATATCGGCCCAAAAAATTTTATCTATGACGCCTCCGATATCAAAAAGTTTAAGACCGCTCAGATTCAAGGCTATGCCGTGTTTTCGAGCAAACCCGCCGCTTCCCTCAAACGCTCCATGATCCCCGCCTACAAACCCGTGATCAACTGGAAAGGCGATCCAGCCCTTCTCGTCTTGTCCCTTCGACGCCTGCTCTTCCCCTTGGGCCTGTGCGCCATGGCCCTCGTCATCCTCTCTCTCTTAGGCCGATTTCTGGCCCGCCGCAAGATCCTGGCCAGGGACCAATTCCGACTTTTAGCCATGACGACTTTTATGCTGGCCGTATTCACAGGATTTCCCCTGTATGTCTTGAAAACGAGCGGGGCCTTGTGGCTGGGGGGCTTGTCCGGGTTTGTCCGGGACACCGTGTTTTCGCTGATCAATAATTCCTTCTACGGGAATCTTTATTTCCGCCGGCAGGAATGGGTGGTATTTTCCTTCCTGTGCCTCTTCCTTCTTGTTTTTTTGATCGTCTCCTTTATCCGTGGCCGGAAGAAATCGCTGGCCAACATCCTGGCGGGATTCTCTGTTCTCGCCCTCCTTCTCCTGACCGCTGTCTCGACCATTGTCCAGAGAGTCGCGCTGGGCACGCCCTACCTTGCCGGACGAACGGCCCTTTTCTTAATCCCCCTGTTCACGCTTTTGCTCATTTTTCTGTTCGACCATCTCGCCCAAAGGAAGGCCGGCCTGAAAATCATTTCGCTCGCCCTCCTGGTCATCCTGACTCTTCTCTCCCTCTATCATTTTTCCGCGCGGGCCAGCACGGCCATGACGGCGGAATGGAGAAAAGACGCCGACACGAAAACGCTGCTCAAAGATCTCCAAGAGATTCGGGAAAAGGGCCCAGGCGGAAAGGCGAAAATCATCCTGGGAATCGACGATGTCTTTTATCCATCCCTCCAATATTATTTGAAACGAGGCAGCGCGGCCTGGCTCGACATCCGGATCGTCCCCCCGTATCAAGGGAGCCATTTCTATTATCTGAACGACACCGTCGACAGCCCCCGGACGGCGAGCCTGGACATGATCCTCATCAAGGCCTATCCTCGGTCCGGGAATATCATGATGAAACCCCGGCTGGAGTGACGGGGGCGTTTTCTCTTCTTGACACCCCTCTTTTTTATGATTATATGAATAGGGATAAAAACCTCAGGATGGATGATGAAGTCCCGCCAAGAGTTCGAGGAGATTTTTTATCAATTCTCGATCCTGGGAATCACCCTTTTTTTCATCATTTTTGAGATCCTCCGGGCGGCGCGGGTACCCTTCACGATCGATGAAGCCTCGACTTACCTGAACTATCTGTCAACGAATGTCCTGGCCGTCTTTGACCTGAACTCGGCCAACAATCACTTTTTGAACACCCTCCTGGCCAAGCTCGCCTGGACGTTGGGCGGGTCGAGCGAATTCGTCCTCCGCATCCCCAATCTCCTGGGCTATCTCATCTATCTCCTGTTCTCTTTCC
>JAPKZH010000172.1 GCA_026393905.1 Candidatus Aminicenantota bacterium | reverse complement strand
GTTCCCAAGGGCGGCAATAGCTTCTTCCTTTTTATGATTTTCGATGAAGCTTTTTATTTCTGGAATTCCGTATTGAACGTGGAGCCAGAGAAGTGCGGCGCAAATGAGCCGCCAGTTCCTGCGGATCTTATGTTCACCATCCTTCATGATCGGCTCTCCGTTCTTATCAAAGGCACGTTCCGAGAACCGGTTTACGACATGGAAGATAATAATGCTAAAGGTCTTAGGGGGCCGGCCGAATACCGGGGACGTTATTATCCTTGTCTTCTCAGCCCAATTTGAATGGAAGAAGATGAACTCATCGATTTTTTCAATCGTGAAATTTGGCAAGGGATTCAAACTTGGTATCTCTCGTAAGATAGAACCATTAAATACCTGGAGGGCCTGGGCAATTTTATTGTTAGCCCCTTTTATGTCCTCTTCATTCCGATGGGACACGATGAAGTATTGCCTGATTTTTTTGAGTTTATCATTGAGCCTCCCAAACGATTCTTTGATCTTTTCGATATCGGCTTCATCAGAATAGATCGGCTCTACAATATTTTTTACCAACCAGGGAATATCCTTATCGAAAAAAAAGACAATTTTTTTTGCCTTACCCCTGCGGATTAATCCTGCTCTGCGTCTAGGGAAATAGCGCCATTCTCGGTCTGCCTCGAGAGAGTTAAAACTCATTCCCCATCGTCGCGTTTCCGGAAAAATCTTCTCCACTTCCGACCTGTTCCCGCTCTGCACGGCCATTCTCAAATCGCCGATAAGATCACCAAAAGAATGAAAAGTCGTCAAAGTCGTCTTCATAGCTGCATAACCTTGCGTTCAGACCTATATTTTAGAGGCAATGAGAGACATTTGCAAGTCGACTTTCAGAATAAGCCGGTTGATTTCGCGTAAATCCCAGGCTTGCGTCGCTCGAGAAATCGGTATTTCGCAACCTACTCTCAGCGAATTCGAGCGAACCGGTCACGGCCTTGGGCCGGCGAAAAGACGTCAACTGAAAAAAATTCTCGGTCTTTCGGTGGAGGATGATCAAGGTGACTGAAGCTCATCGATGGCTCACGCCAGCGCAAGCGGCCGATTTTTTTCAAATCTCCCAAAAAACTCTTTACAGCTTAGCCAGCAGAAAGCGTCTGCCGGAAGGATCAGTTTTACGGCTTGGCCGAGCGCTACGATTCAATCTGGAGAGGATTGAACCTTTCTTCGATTTTGCTAAATATCGCCATCACAAAGAGGAGGGGCGATGAGTGGCGAACTTGAAAAAGGCGCTCTGGGCTTGTTAACTTTTCAGCCCTCGCTCCTGGAGACCGCCGACATTTCGGAAGGCGATTTTTCAACGGATCGGGAGAGAAAAATATTTTCGATCATCACGCGCAAATGGGAAAACGATAGGCCTACCGAGATCCCGCTTGCCCTCATCGCAGCCGAATTCACTTCGGCCGAGGACCGAATTTTCGTTAGCTCGCTCTGTGATGGCCTGCCCAAGCCCACCCTCGAAACCTTTGGTC
>JAPKZH010000329.1 GCA_026393905.1 Candidatus Aminicenantota bacterium | reverse complement strand
AAGGTCTGGTTCCACAAGGATTATCCCTTGATAGAGGTGGGCGTCCTCGAGCTGAACCGCAATCCTGAAAACTACTTTGCCGAGGTTGAGCAGGCGGCTTTCAACCCGGCCAACATTGTGCCCGGCATCGGGTTTTCACCCGACAAGATGCTTCAGGGACGCCTGTTTTCCTACGGCGATGCCAAGCGCTACCGGCTTGGCGTCAATCACCATCTGATCCCGGTCAACGCCTCCCGCTGCCCGTTCCACAGCTACCACCGCGACGGAGCCATGCGGGTTGACGGCAACTACGGCAGCACCCTCGGCTACGAACCCAACAGCTACGGCGAGTGGCAACAGCAGCCGGATTATGCCGAACCTCCGCTCAGCCTGGAAGGGGCCGCGGACCATTGGGACCACCGCGAGGACCAGGATTACTACACCCAGCCCGGCCTCCTTTTCCGCCTGATGGGTACCGAGCAGAAGGCGCTCCTTTTTGCCAACACCGCCCGCGCCCTTGGGGATGCGCCGCGGGAGATCAAGATCCGCCACATCGGCAACTGCCTGAAGGCCGATCCGGCTTACGGCAAAGGGGTAGCTAAAGCACTTGGCATTCCACTGAGCGAAGTACCCACCAAAGCATAGCCCGGTCCCCGCTTTTACTTCTTCGCTGCTGCTGCCATGTCCGCGTCCCTTTTCGCTTTGTATTGTGTCCCTACCTTCCAGTTGGGAAATGTCGATTCCATGGCCAGGCGGTAGCCGACCTTAAACAGAAGGCGCAGGTCGTCAATCGCCCCGGCGAGGTCCCAATTCGGGTCGAACTCGTCAGAAGGCTTATGATAATTTTCGGCCGTATACTTGTCCCTTTTAGCCAAGGTCCATTCTTTTCCGTGCTCGACGCTATCCGTCCCGCCGCTGGGATAGACCGCCGGAATCCCCTGTTTGGCGAAGGGAAAGTGGTCGGAGCGAAAATAAGAGCCCTTTTCCGGGGTCGGGTCAGGATTCACGGTTCGGCCCTGTTCTTTAGCCGCGGCTTCGATGTATTGGTCGAGTTCGGAGAGGCCGTTGCCGACGACGGTAATATCTTTCATCCGTCCGTAGATATTCAAAGCATCCATGTTGATGACTGCCGCCGTTTTAACCGCGGGAAAGAGGGGCTGCGCGGCATAGTACTCGGAGCCGAGAAGGCCCTGCTCCTCCCCGGTGACGGCCAGAAAAACGATTGAGCGAAGTGGCGGCCGTTTGAGCTTTTTGAAGGCCTCGGCCAGTTCGATAAGGGCCGCGGTCCCGGTAGCATTGTCCACGGCTCCGTTGAAGATCTTGTCTCCTTCGAGGGCCGGGTTCATCCCGAAATGATCCCAGTGCGACATATAAATGATATATTCATCCGCCCGCTTCGATCCCGGCAAGAGCGCGACGACGTTTCGTGAGGTCACTTTTTTGACGCTGTTTTTCAGAGCGAGCGATGCTTGGAGGCCCAAGGGCACAGCTTTAAATCCCCGCTTGGCCGCCGCCGTCTTCAGTTCGTCGTAATTCAGCCCGGCCTGCTCAAAGATCTTGTGTGTTGTCTCCAGTTGCAGCCATCCTTCCACGGCGCAGCGGGACATGTCGTTGTCCTCTCTGCTTAGGTTGAACCGCGGCCCGGTCCAGCCGTTCTCCACGACACCCCAGGGATAGGCGGCAGGCCCTGTCTCATGGACAATAAAGATGCCGGCGGCGCCCTGACGGGCGGCGTCCTCATATTTATATGTCCAGCGGCCGTAATAGGTCATCGTTCGACCGGAAAAAAGCGCAGGATCCTCTGTCGCATATCCTGGATCGTTGACCAGGACCACCACGGTTTTGCCCCGAACGTCAAGGCCTTGATAATCATTCCAATTGTGCTCGGGCGCCACGATGCCGTAGCCGGCAAAGACCATTTCCGAATCGGCCAACGACACCTCTTCCAGGACTCTCTCGGTGAGCGCCACAAAATCGTTTTTGAAGGCAAAGAAGATCGATTTTTTCCCGGCTTTAATTTCGAGCCTTGCCCCGGGTTCAGCCGTGATTACGACCATCGGGATTTCTTGGAAAAAGCTCTGGCTGTTGCCGGGCTTGAGGCTTAGTTTCCGAAACTCCTGCTCGAGGAATTCAACCGTCTTGACCTCGCCGTTCGAAGCCGGAGCTCTTCCTTCGTACTCATCTGAGGCAAGAATCTTTGTATCATCGGCCAGATCCTGAGCCGTAATGATCTCCTGGGCAGACCTCAGTCGTTGTTCTTCGCTGGTGCAGCTAGACAGCCCGAAAATGATCAAGATTGATAGTGCGCAAATGATTTTTTTATTCATTTTTCTCCTCCTTTCATGAGAAGAGAAGGTAAAACACCACGAGCCTGATTGTCAAGCTTATTACGATTTCGCCACGCAATGCGGCTCCTCATTTTCCCTGATTTAGGGATGGGGAGCGTTATTCCTGATTGTCTGGAAGTCTATAAAGAGCATAAGGCTTGTATCGGCGTCCCTGTTCCCCGGAAGAGCCCGTTAGATCATCGAGCCGTTCTTGTTCTTTATGACACGGACTTTCCGGGCGATCTCCGAGTTGCTGCATTAGACTGTTTTCATTTTGCTCATAAGAACAACCTGGATTGGCG
>JAPKZH010000421.1 GCA_026393905.1 Candidatus Aminicenantota bacterium | reverse complement strand
TAGCGCAGATAGCATTTTTTGTGAGGTGATCTAATGAAAATATTCTCAAGGCTCTGCCTTGTCGCCTTCATCCTTTCTTCGTTGACCGTTTTCTCCCAGCAAAATGACCTGTCCAAGGAAAAAGTCCTCTACACCGTCGGCTATGCCCATCTGGATACGCAGTGGCGGTGGGATTACCAAACGACCATCAACGAATACATCTGGAACACGATGGTCTTTAATTTCAAGCTCTTCGAGAAATACCCCGAATACGTGTTCAATTTCAGCGGCGCCAACCGTTACAAGATGATGAAGGAGTATTATCCGGAAGAATATGAAAAACTAAAAAAATATGTGGCTGCCGGCCGCTGGTTTCCCTCCGGCTCCTCTATGGAAGAAAATGACGTTCTGGCGCCCTCCCACGAGTCCATCATTCGGCAAATCCTTCTAGGCGCCAATTACTTCAGACGCGAGCTCGGCGTGACCAGTCAGGAATTCATGATTCCGGACTGCTTCGGATTCCCCGCCTCGCTTCCCTCGATCCTGGCCCACTGCGGCCTCAAAGGATTTTCGACGCAGAAATTATCATGGGGCTCCGCCGTCGGCATTCCCTTCAATGTCGGCACCTGGATCGGCCCCGACGGAGAATCTGTCACGGCCGCCTTGAACCCGGGCAGCTATGGTTCGAGAGTTCAAGAGGATTTGAGCATCAACGCGAATTGGAAGAAAAGGATTTACGATCTCGGAGGCAAGACCGGAGTGTATGCGGACTATATGTACTACGGGACGGGCGACGTCGGAGGTTCCCCCACGGAAGATTCCGTTCAATGGATCGAGAAGAGCTTGAAGACCGGCTATGATTTCAAGATTGTCTCGGCCCGGGCCGATCAACTTTTTTCCGATCTCACACCCGCCCAAAAAGCGATGCTTCCGACTTACAAAGGGGAGTTCTTATTGACGAATCACTCGGCCGGCTCCATCACCTCGCAGGCGGCCATGAAGCGATGGAACAGAAAGATTGAGTTGCTGGCTTATAAGGCCGAAGCGGCATCAACGATGGGGGAGTGGCTCGGCGGAATGTCTTATAACAAAGATGAAATGAATGAAGCCTGGCGGCTCGTCCTGGGGGGCCAATTCCACGATATTCTTCCCGGGACCAGCATCCCCCGGGCCTATGAATTCTCTCAGAACGATGAGCTGCTGGCTTTGAGCCAATTTGGCCATATTTTCGCGGACGCTTCGGGTTCGGTCATTCGCGCCCTGGATACTCGGGTCCAGGGGATCCCGCTCGTCGTATTCAATCCTTTGGCGGTCGAACGGGAAGACATCGTTGAGGCGACGGTCGCTTTTCCGAAGGATGGGCCAAAGGCCGTCAGAATCTTCGATGGCGATAATAGAGAAGTGCCCTCACAGATCTCCAAGGTCGAGGGGAACAAGATCGCGGTCCTCTTCCTGGCCAAAACTCCGTCGTTAAGTTATGTCGCTTTCGATGTCAGGCCATCGGATGCGCCGTGCGCCATGGCGACCGGATTGAAGGCAACTCCGACGTCGCTCGAAAATTCAAAATATGTCGTTAAGCTCGATCCAGCCGGGGATGTCGTCAGCATTTTCGATAAGACCGCGAACAAAGAACTTTTGTCATTGCCGATCAGGCTGGCCTTTCACTATGAGCGGCCTCAGCAATGGCCGGCCTGGAACATGGATTGGGAAGATCGAAACAAACCGGCGGCCGGCTTTGTCGAAGGCCCGGCTAAGATCGCGGTTGTCGAAAACGGGCCGGCCCGGGCCGCCCTGGCCGTCGAGCGGGAGTCCCGTCATTCAAAATTCGTCCAGGTCATCCGCCTGGCGGCCAACGGAAGCCGCGACAGGATCGAGTTCAACACGGTCATCGACTGGGCGACCAAAGAGTCGTCCTTGAAAGCCACATTCCCCTTGACGGTTTCCAACCCCAAGGCGACGTACAATTGGGGCGTCGGTACGATCGAGCGCGGCAATAACGATCCCGTCAAGTTCGAGGTGCCGTCACACCAATGGTTCGACCTAACGAATAAAGACGGCCGCTATGGCCTATCGGTCCTGGAAGATTGCAAATACGGTTCCGATAAACCGGCCGATAATATCTTGAGATCGACCCTGTTGTACACGCCCGGGGTGAGAAATTCCTATCGCGAGCAGGGCGTCCAAGATTTTGGCAAACATGAGATCCTCTATGCCCTCTATGGCCATCCGGGCGATTGGCGTGCCGCCGATTCGAACATCCAGGCCGCACGGCTCAATCAGCCTCTTGTCGCTTTCCAGGCTGTGCCGCATCCGGGCCCCTTAGGAAAAGCCTTCTCGTTCCTCAAAGTCAATAATCGGGATATCGTCGTGTCGGCCGTCAAGAAAGCGGAGAACGGCGATGATTTGATCGTCCGGATCGTCGAGGCCAAAGGCAAAGCCGCGAAAAACATCGAGCTGGCTTTTGCCGCCCCGGTCGTTTCGGCGAGAGAAGTGAACGGCCAGGAACAGGATCTGGCGAACGCCGTCGTGAAAAATGGAAAGATCGTCTTTGATGTGACGCCCTATCATCTGAAGACGTTCGCCCTTCGACTCAAGCCGTTCGACAAGGCCCTCCCCCTGCCTCAAAGCACGCCGATGGAATTGCCCTATAATGTCGATGTCATAAGCAATGACAAGCACAAAGCCGACGGCGATTTCGACGGGAGTGGAAGGTCTTTCCCGGCGGAGATGCTCCCGGACACGATCACGAGCGGGAGCATCCATTTTCGATTGGGTCCCAAGGCCGACGGAGCCAATAATGCGGTCGCCTGCAGCGGCCAGACGATGAACCTGCCGGCTGGAGACTTTAACAAGATCTATGTTCTTGCTGCCGCCGGGGAATCGATGGCTTTCCGTGGGATGGATGCGGGGGGCGCCGGGACAGGGACCAGGGCCGTCTTCAAGGTCGGCGGCGTCGCCGTGGAAATCCCGATTGAGGTCTGGTCAGGATTTTATGGTCAATGGGACAAGCGTTTGTGGGACGGCGACGGCGCTACGACGAGCTTTGACCGCGGCAATATCAATTTTGTCGGCGTCGCCCCCGGCTATGTCCGAAAAGACCATGTCGCCTTTTTTACGACCCATCGGCATCTGCGAAACGGGGCCAATGATCCCTACATGTATGCGTATATCTATCAATATAAAATCGATCTGCCGTCTGGGACCAGGCAGATCACTCTACCGGCGAACGAACGAATTAAGATCTTCGCTATCACGGCCGCCCATAACGAGAATGACGATGCGATTCCGGCCCAGCCTCTTTCCGATACGCTGATCAGAGATCGAAATGATTATGGAAGATTCCTAACTTGCAGCAGGCCGCTGATCTCGCCCGAAAAAGGTTATATCGATTATAGCCAGCCGCTCGTCGTGGCCTTGGTCGGCGCGGATGAGAACGCCGAGATCCGCTACACACTGGATGGCAGCGTCCCGACGATGAGTTCGGCCAAGTACACGGCGCCGATCAGCTTGAGCCAATCTGCCGTTTTGAACGCAATCTCCTTCGATATGGTGAAATTGCCCAGTATAATAGCGACCGCTTATTTCAGCAAATCGTTGCCGGTCAAGAGCGTTCAATACGTCGTTCCGCCCGCTCAAAGGCGGGGCGGGCCAGGAGGAGCAGTGGCAAGCACGGCGCTGATCGATCTGGTCAGGGGGGGTGCTGAGGTGGGCGACCGCAATTGGCAGGCGTTCGACAAGGACCTCGACGTGATTCTGGATATGGGCCAGGCCAAGACATTCCAGGAAATCACTTTGGGCTGCTTCGAGAACAACGGTGCCAGGGTTTTTTTGCCGGCCTCCGTCGAGATCTCGGTTTCGATGGACAATAAGGATTATAAGATCGTCGCCACGGATAGCTTGGCCGTGCCGGAGAGAGCGCAGGGTCCGGCCATCAAGAATCTAACCTACGACCTGAAAAAGACGCAGGGCCAGTATATTCACATAAGGGCCAAGAACATCGGAGCGCTGCCCAAGTGGCACCCGAACGCCGCGGCCCCGAACGCCGCCGCGATGATGAATTTCGACGAGATCATCGTCAAGTAATAAGGAACGGGGTCAAACCTACTCGTTACGCACCCTCCCCTGGAAAATAGCGCGTAACGAGTAGGTTTGACCCCGGTTCAAGACGAGTGGTCGTGGATGATGCGCCAGCCCTCGGGGAAGCGCTTGAAGATGATCGTGAAAACGCCCTCTTTTTTTGTATCTTTGATTGCCAGGTTCCAGCGGCCCAGGACATAGGCGTAATCACTGCTGAGAACTTTTACCTCGAGGTCGGTAAAATCCAAAATCCCCCAATTTTCGCCGGAATAGCTTTTTTGGTAGCGCTCAAGAAGGGCATTCCAACCCCGAAGCCTGTTCGCTCCGGATTGAAAAGTAAATTCTTCTGATTTCCAATAATAAGCCATAAACCCCAGGAGGTCCTGTTTATTCCAAGCGGATTTTTGGATATCAAGGATTTTGAGCAATTCAGATTTGGTATCCGCCGCAGGCAGCGAGTTTGCGATATGAAAGGAAAAAAGAATAGCGATGGCAATTGTCCATCTTCGCATTAGTCGTCCTCCC
>JAPKZH010000001.1 GCA_026393905.1 Candidatus Aminicenantota bacterium | reverse complement strand
CCGCCGGCGATCGGGGCCACCCTGGGAGCGAGCTGGGGCTTTATGCTGCCGGTCTCGACGCCGCCCAACGCTATCGTCTACGGGTCAGGCATGGTCCCCATTACCAAAATGCTGCGGGCGGGTGTATTGTTCGATATTCTTGGCGGCCTGACTCTCTGGTTAGGTTTGAGAATCCTCCTGCCGCTGGTTGGTTTAGCCTAAATCTGACAGTCTTGCTCGCGACCATAAAATCTGAAAAGCGCAGCTGCGATTCAGGGAGCACGTAAATCATGCTGGCCATTTGCCGGTGAACGAGGGCAAGCACCACATAGGGCTGGGCAAAACCAGGATCCTGGAGGATGATTTTCTTGAGGCTTTCCTCCTCGAAGTCGTTAGGCCCCCTCGAGTTTCAAATAATGCATAGTATGTCGACTAAACGTCGACATACTATGTCATATTTGTTATAATCAGGACGGCCGCCAAGACGGCGAATACGGAGGATCGACGTGAGCCGCGAACTCTTCCGGGAGCACTTGCGAAACCGGATCGCAACCGAGGAATTCGACTATCAGACGCTCCTCGATGCCCTTCGGGAATACGCTCATCCCCGGGATAAGATCACTTCGCTGTTGCGCGATGGTCTTATTATTCGGGTGAAGAAAGGGCTTTACATTTTTGGCGATGCCTTCCGTCGCCGTCCGATATCGAGGGAGCTTCTGGCGAATCTCATTTATGGGCCGTCCTATATTTCGCTGGAATACGTGCTTTCGATCCATGGCCTGATCCCGGAAAGGGTCGAAACGGTTACGTCCGTCGTTTACGGTCGATCCCGCATCTTCAATACTCCGGCCGGGCGGTTTACCTATCGACGGATCCGCCCCGAAGCTTATTCCATCGGAATAACGAGAATCGAGGCGGAAGGGGGAGTGGCCTATCTCGCCGCCTCTCCTGAGAAAGCGTTAGCCGACCTGATCGTCTCCGATCGCGGGACGAAGTTGGCGTCGGGAAGGGCGATGGAGTCATATCTCCTGGATCACTTGAGGATCGACGGGGACGAGCTGCATCGGTTCGACGCCGCGCTTGTCTTAACTATCGCCCGCCGCTATCGATCGAGGAAGATCCGGATTCTCGCCGAATTTCTGACAGAGCGGACGTCGCGGGACCGGGAGACACGCCATGAATGACGCCTTGAACTCGATGTTGAGCCGATACCAACCACGCAGCCTGGATGAGTCGCTCCAGGCCTTACGTGAAATCGTCCAAGAGATCGCCCTTCTCGGCTTATGGCGGGCGAAATTCTTCGACAAAGCGGCGTTCTATGGAGGGTCGGCCCTTCGCATTCTTCACGGCCTGGACCGTTTTTCGGAGGACCTGGATTTTTCTCTTCTTCACCGGAGGGCTGATTTCGATCTGTCCGGATCGCTGGCCTCCTTGGAACGGGAAGTCGAAGCCTTCGGATTTTCCTTCAAGGCCGAAATCGTCCAAAAGAGAGTTGCAACCCCTATTCAATCCGCATTTCTGAAGGGAGACACCCAAAAAGCGCTCCTGGTCATTCGCGCCGGAGAGGAAATACTTAGACTCGTTCCCCGGGGGCAGACGGTCAAGATCAATCTCGAGGTCGATACCGATCCCCCGGGGGGATTCGCCACGGAAACGCACTACCTTCTTCAACCCATTCCTTTCGCCGTTCGCGTCTTTTCGCTTCCCGATCTCTTCGCCGGAAAGATGCATGCCGTTCTTTGCCGCCGCTGGAAGAGCCGCGTTAAGGGCCGCGATTGGTATGATCTCGTCTGGTATGTAGGCCGCTATCCCGAGCTGAGGCTGTCCCACCTCGAACAAAGAATGCGGCAGACCGGCGATTGGGTAGGAAATGATCCGCTGAGCGTCGATACGTTCCGGTCGTTGTTGAACGAGGCGATCGAGAAGCTCGATGTCGAACAAGCTAAGCGTGAGGTTTTGCCCTTCGTTCGGCGGCCCGAGGCGTTGAGCGTTTGGTCGAAAGCCTTCTTCCGCGACATCGCGAAGAGAATCACGTTTTCGAGAAGCTAGAAAAGCCCTTGTTACGATAGGTAAATGAAGAAGACGGCATCGTCCTTGTTTTAGAAAAAAACGAGAATAGGGCCTTTTTCTCGGCTCATTTGACAGCCTTTTTCTTTATTGTTATTCTTTAGCTTCGCAACCAAAAAGGGAAAAGAGAGATGAAATGCCCCCATTGTGACTTTGACATTCCATCCGGCACCCGCTTCTGCGGCAATTGCGGCTCATCCCTCTATCCCTCGGAAAAAGCCTCCCCGCCTCCGGCCGAGACACTGCGAATGCCCCTCAAAGAATTATCCACGGGGACCATTTTTGCCCGAAGATACGAGGTGATCGAAGAGCTGGGCAAAGGAGGCATGGGAAGGGTCTATAAGGTCTTCG
>JAPKZH010000554.1 GCA_026393905.1 Candidatus Aminicenantota bacterium | reverse complement strand
GGAGACGGCCTCGCTCTCCATCCGGGTTTTTCACGGGCGGTTCGCCGGGGTTCGCGACTGGGAACTGCTCGAAGAGGAATCCAAGGAGGAGCTACCTTCTTGGGCGCAGAACGGCATTTCCTGCCCCGCCCGAGTCTTAATTACAGAATAGAACACAATCTCACCGCTGTAACGAAACAGGAAAATATCGAGAGTGAAAGGAAAAGCATGAAAAGAACGAGCAGGTTAAGATTTTGCCTTCCCACGCTTTTAATCCTGGCCTTCTTGGCCGCCGGGCTTTGGGCCCAGACGCCGGACAGGTTCTTTGACACGGCGGGGGCCCCGGCCGGGCAGGTCCGGCTGGTGATATTTTATCCATCGCTCGGGACCATCACGGACCTCGTTGCGCTTAAGGACAATGGACTTTTCCCGGCGGACAAGCTCGAAGTTATCGGCGTCTATCATGAAAAGGAGAAAACGAACTACCAAGCAGCCATCCGCTATGCGCAGAACAACAACCTCACCTGGCTCAAGTTCCACCGGGTGTCCGCGGAGCTCAGCCCTCAGTCTCTCTTTCGGAAAAACGCCTGCTCTCCGGAATTCGAGACGATTTTCAAGAAATCCGACGGGATCATTTTCTTCGGCGGTCCCGACATCCCGCCCGCCGTCTATGGACAAAAAACAAACCTTTTAACGGGGATTGAAGACCCCTACCGCCATTTTTTTGAGCTTTCCTGCATTTTTCACCTGCTCGGCGGATCGCAGAATGCCGCTTTCAAGGGGCTTCTGGAATCCAGGCCTGATTTTCCCATCCTGGGGATTTGCCTGGGCAGCCAGAGCTTGAATGTAGGGACGGGCGGAACGATGATCCAGGACATCTGGTCCGAGGTCTACGGCAAAAAATTTCTCGAGGACGTCGTCGAGCTCGGCCAGCCCGACTGGCACACCAATCCTCACCGTCGCCTCCACCCGGAGAACAGGGCCCTTCTGTCCTACATGCTCCATCCGATCCAGCTCAACGGAAAAGGCAAATTCTGCATAGAGCTCGGCTTCAAGCCCGACGACCAGCCCTACATCATGAGCGCCCACCACCAGATGGCCGATAAGCTCGGCAAAGGCTTCCGTGTGGCGGCAACGTCCTTGGATGGAAAGGTGACCGAGGCCATCGAGCACGAGCGATATCCCAACGTCCTCGGCGTCCAGTTTCACCCGGAATTCTCCATGCTGTGGACCACAGAGCCCAAGCATAAATTTACGCCCCATGATAGGGATATGATCGCCATCAAGCCGTTTTTAGAAAGTCATGCGCCCAGCTTCGAGTTCCACAAGAAGCTCTGGGCCTGGTTCTTGGAGAAGCTCCAAGCCGGCCGCAGCCGCTGATTAAGAAAACGTCCTGATAATCTGCTTGATAATCGCCGAGCTGGAATGACCCTTGAGATAAGGGATGATGACGACTCGTCCGCCCGCAGCCTCGACCTCTTTCTTGCCGACGACCTGACCGGGCTGCCAGTCGCCGCCCTTGACCAGAACATCGGGGAGGAGGGCGGCAATGATTTTTTGGGGGGTTTCCTCGGCAAAGGACGTCAGAAAATCGATATATTCGATGGCGCCGAGGACTTCGAAGCGCTCCGCGAGCGGAAACACCGGCCGCGAAGGTCCTTTGATCTTTCGGACCGAGGCATCCGTGTTCAGCCCGACGATCAGCACATCGCCCAAGCTTTTGGCCTTCCTAAAAAGTTCTATGTGACCGCCGTGGATCAAATCAAAGCAGCCGTTTGTAAAGACGACCTTTTTGCCCTGCCTACGCAGCCGTGCCCGGATCTTGAGGAGGTTTGTTAACGTCTGAACTTTTGTCGTACGCATGTCTTAAAGATGGGGACACGTACCTAATTAAGAAATTAGGTACATGTCCCCAATTTCGTGTAAAAGAGTTTCCTTCCAAGAGTATCCGAAAGGACCCCCGTCGTTCTGAAACTCGCGACGTCTTTTCACCTTTTTCATTTGCCCGGCGTCTTGAACTTGATCGCCGGCGAAAAAGTCCATTTGTGCGGCAGCCTGGCGATGCCTACATCTTTGAGCGTGGAGGAGACAAGGAACGAATACAGGTTGCGGTGGTAATCGTAAGGATAGCCGTCGCGCTTGTGGACGGCCACGTCGAGATAATAGGTCCCGTTGATGAGGTTGAGCTTTTCGATCCGGCAGGCCGCTTTTCCCTCGCCCTGGAGGACGACCGGCTCATAATCCTCGAGGCTTGTATTCGTTCCGTAACAGGAAATTCCCTGAGAGTTGAAGATGCCGATCCCAAAAACAAAATCCTTGACGGGCTCGTTTGCCGCAGCGTCGATCTCAACGACCAATCCCTCCTCCGGTGTGAAGACATGCTTTTCCTCGCCCCGCAGGTTTTTGAGGGTGACCTTGCGAATTTCGACCTCGCGCTTTCCCCAGCGTTTCTCCCGCCGCTCATCCTCCCATTTCTGTTCGAGGTCGACATCGGTCTTGCGCTTTTGGTAATCCTCTTCCTGCATGGCGGCGATGTCCTGGAGGTAGGCGTCGACGATCCGCTTCGGCTCGCCGAGC